>DATIOS010000615.1:0-12514 GCA_035472915.1 Thermoanaerobaculia bacterium | reverse complement strand
GCAAGGAGCACCGGCCCAAGCGGGTCGTGGCAAGCTTCGAGACCTGCCACTGGCTGGAGAGCAAAGGGGTGGAGAACTGCTCCGGGATGAACCTCGGTGGGTGTCAGGAGGTGTTGGACCTCAACGTCACGATGGTCCGTGCCGATCATTCCTGCGGCATCAGCGACGGCGACCAGATCCTCTACGGCGGCTCGGCTGCCGGGTACGTGGTCAAGCTCCCGGGTGGCTACACCTTCTACCATTCGGGCGACACCGCCCTGTTCTCCGACATGCAGCTGTTCGGAGAGATGTACCGGCCCGAGCTGGCTTTCCTGCCGATCGGCGACCTGTTCACCATGGATCCCGGCCAGGCTGCCCGGGCCTGCCGCTACCTCGGAGTGCGCAAGGTGATTCCCATCCACTGGGGAACGTTCCCGGCGCTCACCGGCACGCCGGAGAAGCTGCGCAAGGCTCTCGGCGATCTCGGCGTCACCTGCGAGCTGATCGCTCTGGAGCCGGGCGAGAGCTACTGAAGAGGTCGGATTTCACCAGCGGAAGGCGGCGCCCAACCCGGTGAACCAGTTGGGGTGGGGAGCGTCGAGGCCCTTTCCCACGCGAACGTCGACGGCCAGGTCTTTCGAAATCAGGTACGAGAGCCCCGTATCGGCATAGTGGGTGGCGGAGCCGTCGGCGCTCTCTCTGGACAAGACATAGCCCTCGAGAAATCCGCCCAGCTTTTCGTTGAGCTGAAAGCCGGCTGAGGCGCTGGCGAAGAGCTGGTCGAATCGCCGATCGCCGTCCGCGGCACGCGAATAGCCCAAGTTGCTCTCGAGCGACCAGTCAGCCGGGAGATCCCAATGGAGGGCGAGGGCAGCCGTGGGTTGCCAGACATCGCTGGTCAGCGCGCGGCTTCCCGCGGGGACGGTGGTCTGGACGAGGAGGCCCAGCGCCGGCATGCCAGGAGAGCGGTGCTTCGCATCCGCGTCGTTGAGCCGGATCTTGACCTCGACAAAGGGGTCCTCAAGCCCCGTGATTCGCTTCTCGCCGGGCACGCCGCTGTCGATCCAGTCATAGGAGTTCAGGCCGAGACGCGCCTCCCACCGGTCGTCGAAGGCGTAGCGCAGCAGGATCTCTCCCAGGGCGCTCGAACGCTCAGAGCCCGTCCGCGAGTAGGTGTATCCCGTCTCGAGTTGGAGGTGCCTCGGCACCACCAGCGAGGGACCGTTGGTGAAATCAGGCCGGTCGGGGTTGATCGGCTCCTGCACGCCGGAAAGGTCCTCGGCGGCGAGCGGGGCGGCCGTGAGCAGGCAGAGAAGGAGAAGCAAGCTTTGCTGCCGATTCATGGCTCAAACACTCGCCGATAGACCGTCGCCAGTGGCAGGCTGCAGCTCACCGAAACCAGCTCCAACGTCTGGCTGAGGCCCGCCAACTCCTCGACGAGCCAAGAGCCGTCCGCTTGCCGTCGCCAGTGCTCGATCCGGACCCGCTCCTGGGCGACGAAGACGATCTCTTCGAGCCCCGGGATCGTTCGGTAGTGGTCGAGCTTGGTCAGCCGGTCGTAGGCCTCCGTCGACTTGGACAAGACCTCCACCACGAGCTTGGGATTCAGCAGGGTATCGAATTCCGCATCGTTGAACCGCGGTTCTCCGCAGACGGCGACGATGTCCGGGTAGGTGAGTAGGTCGGTGGGGGTCCTCACCCGCATGTCGCTGGCGAAGACTTCACAGGGGCCTCCAGCAAGCTGAGAATAGAGCGAGCTGGAAAGATTGATTGTGATGCGGTTGTGCCCGCGGCTGGCGCCCGTCATGGCGAACATCTCGCCGTCAAGGAAATCGTTCTTCGTCTCCGATTGCCGTTCCAGGAGCAAATATTCCTGGATAGAAAGCCGCTGGTTCGGATTCGTCGCCATGGTGGGACTCTACCATCCGAACCAACGGGCCCGCAGCAGAAAGCCGATTCTGGAACCCATCCCCAGTCTGGGCGGAGAGGCGAGCAGGTCGCGGCCGGAGTCTTCAATCTCCGTCAGCAGCCGGAGGGCGCCCAGAAGCGCAAAGACGGCGGCGCGGCGGTAGCCGAGGGGTAGGTCGGCCAAGCCGCGGGGGGCCTTGAGGAGGCGGCCCCGGAGCCGGTCGCACTCGCGGCGGGCCGAGGCCAGGAGCTGACTCCGGTCCCACCGACCGGCGTCTCCTTCCGGCACCTCGGCGGCCGGCAGCGGACAGCGCCGCCGGTCCACCTCGTCACCCAGATGTTGGAGCGCCCAGAGGCGGACCAGGGCACTGGCGAGCCCGTCGATCTCTGCGTTGAGGCTCTTTTCCAACAGAGCGGAAGCGATGGCCCGGCCCAGGCTCAGGGCGTCCACCTCGGCATCGGCCACCGTTGCCGGCTGGCGCCGGAGAGCCCGGCGGCGGGCGCAGCCGGCGAGCTCGTCGAGCGCGTCGACCGGCCAGCGCCGGCGTTCGTTTTCCCGTGCCATGCGGAGGAAGATGGGCTGACCCACGGGCTGGCCGGTGAGAGCGGCTTCGAGAGTCCATTCCCAGCGGTTGATCTGCGCCAGCCGCTCGCCTTCGACCCCGTGCTGGCGGGCGAAGTCGAAGAGGGTGTGGGCGTAGGCGAGGAGTGCCTGGGCCCGCCGGCGCTCGGTGGCGGGCAACAGGAGAAGGGCGGGCGCGAAGTCGCCCAGCACGTCGCGGGTGAGGTCGGCGCAGAGAGCCGCGGCCTTGTCTTCATCGAAGTCCGCGATGGGGCGGCTGACCTCGGCGTCGAGCCGGCTGTGGCGGCTGCGTGAGAGGGAGTCGGCCCGCCACGCTTCCCCCTCCGGCCCCCCCGGCCGCTCGCCCTGCGGCGCCTCCGTTCGGGGGCCGGTGCCGAGGAGCGACTGGAAGGGCGAGGGGCGGTCCGGCGGGGTCATCGGGGAGAGCGTAGCGGGTGCTTCCCCTACGCCAACAAACGCAAAAGCTCGCGCTGGGGTTCGGCGCCGGTGATCTCGGCGGCGCCGGCCGTCAGCGCCACGTTGATTTCGCTGCGCACGCCGAATTCACCGTGCAGGTAGATCCCCGGCTCGATGGAGAAGCCCGTCATCGGCAGGAGCTGACGGGTGTCGTGGGTCTCCAGGTTGTCCATGTTGGCGCCCTGTCCGTGGTCGGTGATGCCGATCGAGTGGCCGGTGCGGTGAAAGAAGTAGTCGCCGTAGCCCGCCGTTTGAATGACCGCCCGGGTGGCGTTGTCCACCTCGAAGCCGCGCACCGGCTGGTGGGGAAAGCGGCTGCGCACCAGCTCCCAGCCGGCGTCCCGCGCCGCGGCCACGATGGAGAAGATCTCCTGGTGGCGGTCGGTCGGGGCGGCGGCGCAGACTCCCACCCAGGTGATGTCGGCGTAAACGCTCCCGGCCGTCTTCTCTTTCGCCCACAGGTCGATGAGCAGGAAATCGCCGGAGCGGATGACCGACGACTTGTCCGGCCCGGGCTGGTAGTGGGGATCGGCGCTGTGGGCGTTGACGCCGACGATCGGATCCGACTCGGCCCATAGGCCGACCTGGTCGAAGGCGTCGAGGATGAAGCGCTGCACGGCGTACTCGTCGATCTCGCCGCCCCGCCGCAGGGTGTCGCCGACACGCGCGAAGGCTTCGAGGACGATGCGGTGAAGATGGACGTTGGCCCGCCGGTGCCCGGCGAGTTGCTCCGTGCTCCAGGTGGCGGCGAACGCTTGCGCGAGATCGGCGGCCGAGACCAGCTCCACCCCGGCGGCGCGCACCAGCTCGGCGGTGCCGGCGTCGAGGCGCGAGATGGTGGGCAGCTCGTTGTTGGGGCTGTACTGGGCGGCGAGGCGTTGGTGGCCGGAGACCAGCTTCGTCAGCTCCTCACGGTTTTTCTGCCAGGTGGTGTAGAGCGACTTCGTGCCCGGCAGATGATCGAGCATGGCAGGCTCTAGGCCGTGGACGAGCTTTTTCGGCTCGCCTTGGCGTGGGATCAGGTAGTAACAGCGGCGGGTGACGAGCTTGCCCTCGCCGGAGAGCCCCAAAAGGTCGAGGCCGACGGGATCGTTGAGTTGGAAGCAGGCGAAGAACCAACCGTCGAGGCCAGCCTCTGCCAGAGCGGACTGGATGGCGGGAATGCGTTCGGCCAGCATGGCACCTCCCTTTCGAGGGCCGAATGGTATCAGACCGGCCGGCGAGGAGATTGCAAGGGCCGAGCGGGGTAGAGAAACCGGACGCGATTTCTCCTAGAATCGGCGCCTGATTTCTTGGACACCCGACAGAAAGGCAGGGACCGACTCATGAAAGCCATCCGTCGCGCGGCGCTGTCTGCGCTCGTTGTAGCCTTGGGCCTCGCCGCGGCGCTCCATGCCGCCGGCGAGGGGAGGATCGTCGGTACGGTGCTGGACGAGGCCAACGCGCCGATCGAGGGAGTGAAAGCTACCCTCACCCGGCCGGGCACCGGATACAAGCTGGAAAAGGTCACTGACAAGAAGGGGCAGTTCATGCTGCTCGTCCTCGACGCTACCCAGGAGTACCAAATCCACCTGGAAAAGCAGGGGTACAAGCCTTACGAAGCGCCGCTGAAGCCCAAGCTGGAAGATACGATGAGGGTCAGCTACATCCTGGTCAAAGCTGAGCCCGCGGCAGCGGCGCCCAAGGAGCTGTCGGGCAACGACAAGGCCATCGCCGCCTACAACGAGGGCGTGACCCTGCTGAAAGCCAACGACCTGGCTGGCGCGGCGCCGAAGTTCGAGCAGGCGGCCGCCTTCGACCCCAAGCTGGCCGAGGCCAACGGCGCGCTCGCCGATCTCTATCTGGAGCTGGGCCGCAATCCCGAGGCGCTGGCGGCTGCCGACCGCTACCTGGCGCTGAAGCCGAACGATCCCCGCGGTCTGCAGGCACGCTACGACGCGCTCAAGGCCACGGGTGACCACGAAAAGGCCCGGGCGACGCTGGAAGCCCTGGCCGTGGCCGATCCGAAGGGTGAGGGCACGGCCGTGCGCTACTTCAACGAAGGCGCCGAGCTGACGCGGACGGGCAAGTTCGACGACGCTGCCGTCTGGTTCGAGAAGGTGGTGGAGATCTCACCGGCCGAGCCCAAGTTCGCCAAGGCCCACTATGTTCTCGGCTTGACCTATGCCAAGGAGGAGAAGGACGCGGCGAAGAAGGCGCGGGCCAAAGAACAGCTCCAGACCTTCCTCCAGATGGCCCCCAACGATGCGGACGCCGGAACGGCGAAGCAGCTTCTGGACTACCTGAAGTAGGTCCTACAACGGCAGCCGCAGGAGCGCCTCGCACCCTGGTTCGGGGGTGCGGTTCTCCAGAGTGAGGCTGCCGCCGTGGGCCTCGGCGATCTGCCGCGAGAGGGCGAGGCCGATGCCCGTCCCTCCCGGTTTCGTGGTGTAGAAGGGAACGAAGAGGTTCTCCGTGTTCGAGAGGCCGGGACCCTCGTCCTCCACCCGCACCTCGACATGCGTGCCGTTTCTCTGCCAGCCCACGCCCACACTGCCGCCGGTCAGCAGGGCGGCATCCACGGCGTTGCGGATCAGGTTGATCAGCAGCTGCTCGATCTGGTCCGGATCCGCTTCCAGGGTCACCTCGGGACCACGCTCGACGAAGACGGGGAGACGCGTCTCCAGGGCGGCGCTGCGCTGGACGAGCCGCGACAGCTCGCAAGACGTGGGATGCGGAGGGGGGAGGCGGGCGAGGCGGGCATAGGCCGCCATGAAACGGATCAGCGCTTCGGAGCGGTTGCCGATCACCTCCAGGCCGCGCTCCATATCCTCTTTCCAATCCTCGGGCGGCGGCTCCCGGGTCAGCAGGTTGGCCAGGGTCGAGGACATGGAGTGAATGGGTGCCAGCGAGTTGTTGAGCTCGTGACCCAACACCCGGATGAGGCGCTTCCAGGCCTGTCTCTCCTCCTCGCGCAAGGTGCGGGAGAGATCGGAGATCACCAGCAGGCGGTGGGGCAAGCCGCCTTCCCGGAAGGTGCTGCTGCGCACCTCCCAGCGCCCGGGTCCGCTGGCGAAGGTGCGGGAAAGGATGGGCGGCATTTCCCTTTCGAGGAGGTCCGCGAGCCCGAGCTCCTCCTCGGTGCGGCCGACGAGCCGCTCGCCCGGCTCGCCCAGCAGGCGCTCACCGGCGCGGTTGACCAGCCGCAGCTTGGCGGAGTCGTCGAAGGCGAACACTGCCACGTCGACCTCCGCGACCACGCGGTGGAGCAGGGCCGCCGCCTCCACGGCTCCCAGCCGCTGCTCGCGCAGCAGCTCGCCGATCGCGTTGACCTCGTCCACCACGTCCGCCAAGGCGTCTGATTCCCGAGGCGGGTGGGCGCGCTGGGAAAAATCCCCTTCGCGTAAGGCCGAGAGGAGGTTGGCGAGGGTCTGCAGCGGTCGCACCACCCTGTCGCGCAGCTTGAGGGAGAACCAGATCCAGGAATAGACGACGAAAAGCGTCACCGTCCACTGCAGCTTGGCGCTGTGGTTATCGTGAAAGACGAAGATCAGCGAAAGCGCGACGCCGGGCAAGCCAATCCCCAGGGCCAGAAGGAGGACGCGATCCTCGAAGGCGAGGGCGGGCCGGACCCGGCGGAAGAGGCCGCGGAAGGCGACGCGGCGGTGCCGTGTCCCTACCGCTTTGGCCTCAGAGGCCATACTTCTCCATACGGCGGTAGAGGGCGCTGCGGGAGAGGCCCAGCGCCTTCGCCGCCTGGCTGACGGTGCCGTAGCGGGCGAGCGCCTTTTGGATGAGGATCTTCTCAACCTCTTCGAGAGTGAGATCCTCGAGCCGCGGCGGCGCGGCAGCGAAGGAGGTGGCCTGGAGGCCCAGGTCCTGGACCCGTACCCAGTCGCCGCGGCCCATGAGCACTCCCCGTTCGACGGCGTGGTCGAGCTCGCGCACGTTACCGGGCCAAGGATGTGCCAGCAGAGCGGTCCGCGCTCCCTCCTCGAAGCCGCGGAAGGTTTTGCGATAGCGCAAAGCGTGCTGACCGAGGAAGTGCTTGGCGAGGTGGGAAATGTCCACCTGGCGCTCGCGCAGAGCCGGCACGCGGATCTCCACCGTATTGAGCCGGAACAGGAGGTCCTGCCGGAAGCGGCCGGCGGCCACTTCCTCCCGCAAGTCGGCATTGGTGGCGGAGAAGACGCGGACATTGGCGGTGCGGGTTTTCGACGAACCCAGGCGCTCGAACTCTCCCGTCTCCAGAACGCGCAGGAGCTTGGCCTGCTGGGCGAGGGAGATGTTGGCGATCTCGTCGAGGAACAGAGTGCCGCCGTCAGCCAGCTCGAAGCGGCCCACGCGGTCGGTCTTGGCGTCGGTGAAGGCGCCGCGGACGTGGCCAAAGAGCTCGCTTTCGAAGACGGCCTCCGAGAGCCCGCCGGTGTTCACCGTCACCATGGGGATGCCGGAACGGGCCGAGACGGCGTGTAAGGCGCGGGCTACGACGCCCTTGCCAGTGCCGTTCTCGCCGGTGACGAGGACATTGGCTTCCGACGGGCCGACGCGGGCGATGAGCTCCATGACAGGCTGCATTTCGGTCGACTCGGCGATCAAGGTGGGATCGGCGGGACCGCGCAGCAGCTCGTTCTCGGCTTCCAGCCGTTCGCCGCGGCGCAGGGCCCGGCGCAGGTCGGTCTGGTTGCGCAGGATCGATACCAGGCGGGCGTTGTCCCAAGGCTTCTCGACGAAGTCGCGGGCCCCCTGGCGCATGGCCTCGACCGCCAGACCGACGTTGGCCCAGGCGGTCATCACCACCACCGGCAGGGTAGCGTCGAGCGCGCGCAGGCGGGACAGCAGCTCGATTCCCTCGCGGCCGGAGGTGGTGTCGCGGGTGTAGTTGAGGTCCATCAGCACGGCGTCGAGCTCCCGGCTGGTGACGGCCTGGAGCACTTCGGCCGGCGAGGCGGCGGTTGCCGTGTCGAACCCCTCCGCCTTGAGCAGCAGCCGCAGGGCCTCGCGAACCTCGAGCAGGTCGTCCGCGATGAGCACGCAGGGCTTCGAAAACAGGCTGTTCATTGCCATGAATTTACAGCAAGAACGCCCTTATCACGGGGGCGCGGGCATAAAAAAAGGGCTGCCGCAATCGGGGCGGCAGCCTTCAAAGGCGCGCGAACATCACCCGCCCACAATGGGCGGGGTACCTATTTCCTGTCTAAGCCACTTCGAATCCGCTCTGCGCGAGCTCCCGCTTCTCGGCTTCGCGCTGTGCACCCGTCTCCTCCTCGACGACGCGGCCGTCGAAAAGGTGAATGGTGCGCTGGGCATAGCGGGCGAACCGAGGGTCGTGGGTGACCATGCAGATGGTCGCTCCTTCCTTGTGCAGCTCCTCGAGCAACTCCATCACCGACTCGCTGTTGCGCGAGTCGAGGTTGCCGGTGGGCTCGTCGGCGAGCAGGATCGACGGCTTGCCGACCACCGCGCGGGCCACGGCCACGCGCTGCTGCTGACCGCCGGAGAGCTGCGAGGGATAGTGCTTCATGCGATGCGACATGCCCACCCGTTCGAGGGCCACCTGCACCCGCTCCCGCCGCTCTTTGGCCGCCATGCCGCGGTAGGTGAGGGGAAGCTCCACGTTCTCGTACACGGTGAGATCGCCGATCAGGTTGAAGGCCTGGAAGATGAAGCCAATTTCACGGTTGCGGATGCGTGCACGCTCCGAGAAAGAGAGGTCGGCCACCTGTTTGGTGTTCAGGCAGTATTTGCCGTCGCTGGGCGTATCGAGCAGGCCCAGAATGGAAAGCAGGGTGGTCTTGCCGCAGCCTGAGGGCCCCGCGATGGAGACGTACTCGCCGTTGCGGATCTCCATGTGGATGCCGGAGAGCGCGTGGGTCTCGACCTCGTCGGTCAAGAAGACCTTGGTAACGCCATCGAGGCTGATCAGCGACTCGGAATTCGTGCTCATCGATCATCTCTCCTTGATGCTTCAGCCGAGCTTGGTTTCAGTTCAAACGGATCTTATTGTAGCCGTCCTGCGCCGAGGTGTCCGAGAGGATCACCTTGTCGCCGACCTGCAGTCCCTTGACGATTTCCACGGTGTTGACCGAGACGCGCCCAAGCTCCACCGGGACGCGGACTGCCCGCTTGCCATTCTCGACCACCTTGAACATCTCGATCTTGCTGTTGGCCGAGCCGTAAGCCGGCCGGCCGACGTAAAGCACGTTGTCCAGCCGCTCGATCTCGATCGTGCCGTCGACCGAGATGTCCGGCCGGGCGCCCTTGGGGAGATCGCCCTCCAGCGCCACGTCGACGATCACCGTGCCGTCAATCGCCGAAGGCGCCACCCGGAGCACGTGGCCTTGCATGAGGCCGTTACGGGTGTCGATCGAGGCCAGCTGTCCCGCCAACACGTCCTTGGCCTGCACCTCCGGAACCTTGAGCTCGGCCTTCAGGCTCTCCGGTCGCGCCACCCGAGCGAGGATAGTTCCCGGCGTCACCCGCTGGCCGACCTGTACCGGGAGCTCTTGGAGCACGCCGTTGATACCGGCCCGCACCTTGAGCGATTCGACCTGCTTACGCTTCAGCTCGTAGGTGCCGCGCATCTGGTCCACCCGCGCCCGCTGGGCGGCGAGTTGCGCGTCCGACGAGCGCCGGCTCTGCTGGTAGCGGTCGACCTCCGTCTTCGCCTGCTTGAAGAGCTGGTCGAACTTGAGGCGCGAAAGTTTGTAGTTGAGCTCGGGGATCAGTCCGTCCTTGGCCAGCCGCTCGTCGGCCTCCACTTGCAGCTTGGCCTGGTCGGACGCCGACTGCGCCGCGGTGACCGACGCCTGCTGGGCGAGCAGGTCGCTTTCAAGCTTCGCCTTCAGGTTGTCGTAGTCGCCCTGAGCTGCCTTGAGCTGCGACTCGGCATCCAGGGCGTTCTGCTCCACCGTCGGGTCGGTCATCTCCAAGAGGATCGTATCCTCTTTCACGGTCACGCCGGGCAGCGCCGGAATGCGCTCAACACGCCCATCGACCGGCGCCGAGATGATGCGCACGTCCACCGGCACCAGGGTGCCGGGACCGCGCACCTGCCGCAACATCGGGCCGCGCTTGACCTGGTCGATCAGCAGGGTCTCCGCCGCCACCGTCGGCGCCGCCGGCTCCAGCCGCGTCAGGAACACCGTGATGAGAAGGACCACCGCGATGCCGGCCACGATGACCGCCATTCGCCTCAGTCGGCGCTTCTGTGCTTGTCCAGTACGAGGTACGTCCATTCCCATGGCTGTTTTTCTCTCCCGTCACCTCTACGCATCGCGCGTGCCAAGGTTTCAGGCCGCGTAAATGCTTGTAGCGTCGAATTTTAAGTGTTCTTTCATGGGCCGGGTTTGTTCACTCGCGGGAACCACTCGTCCCAAAATCGGACACTATGCTAGTCTTTGAAAAGAACCTATGAGTGCCGAACAGCATCGCCGATTCGCTTCCACCATCCTCGGCTTTGCCGTGCTCACGGTAAGCGACAGCCGGAGCCCGGAGGACGATAGCGGCGGTCGTACGATCCGCGAAATGGCCGTGGCGAGCGGCCATCGTGTCGAGGATTCTACGCTCGTCCGCGACGATGTGTCAGCGATCCGGGTCGCATTGCGGCGAATGCTGGCCCGCCCCGGGGTCGACGTCGTCGTGGCTACCGGCGGCACCGGCTTCTCGCCCCGCGACCTCACGCTGGAAGCGGTCGAGCCCCTTCTCGACGTCGCCATTGGGGGGTTCGGCGAGCTGTTCCGGATGCTCTCCTACGATCAGGTAGGTGCCGCTGCCATGCTGAGCCGAGCCGCCGCGGGTCTGATCGGCGAACGGGCGGTTTTTCTCCTCCCGGGCTCGCCGAAGGCCGTGGCCTTGGCCATGGAGAAGCTGATCCTGCCCGAGGCGGGCCACCTGCTGGCCCAGGCGCGGCGGTCCGCGACCGGCTGAACCCCTCTGTGCCTAAGTTCTTCGTCCGCTGATCATCCGCCACAGGATCAGCAGGACGATCGAGCCGAGGACGGCGATGAAAAAGCTCCGCAGATCGAAGCCGGAGATGCCGCCGAAGCCGAGCTTGGTGGCCAGGAAGCCGCCCAGCACGGCGCCGATGATGCCGATGATGATGGTGATGATGCAGCCGCCCGGGTCACGCCCCGGCATCAGGAACTTGGCCACGCCTCCGGCGATCAGGCCGAACACGATCCACGACAGAAGCCCCATCACGTGCATTGGCGTTCTCCTTTCTCAACCTCCGTTACCGGCTGCCAGACTCGTGCCAGGGCGGCAGAGCAGGGACGAACACGGACGGACAAGGACAAACACGGACGGTCCCAAAGAATGATCCCGGGTCCTTGCTCGTCCGTGTTCCTCTAGAATGTCCCCGCCATGGCCGAGACGAGCCCCGATTCCCCGCCCAGCGCCCGTCCCCGTCTGTTCCTGATCGACGGGTACTCGAACATCTTCCGCGCTTTCTACGCTATCCGCAACCTGTCCACTTCGCGGGGCGAGCCGACCAACGCCGTCTACGGCTTCGTACAGATACTGCGCAAGCTTCTGCGCGAGGAGAATCCCGAGCTGGTGGGAGTGGCGCTCGACGTGGGGAAGACCTTTCGCAACGAGAAGTTCGAGGATTACAAGGCCAACCGGCGGCCCATGCCCGAGGATCTGGCGAGCCAGCTGCCGTTCATCCGCCGGGTGCTCGAGGCGTACCGCATCCCCATTCTGGAGCTGGCGGGCTACGAGGCCGACGACGTGCTGGGGAGCCTCTCCTGCCGGGCCGCGGAGGCTGGCTTCGACGTCGTGCTGGTGTCGGCGGACAAGGATCTCATGCAGCTCGTCGAGCCCCGCGTCTCCCTCTACCACACGGGCCGCAACAAGCTTTACGGGCCGCAGGAAGTGACGGAGGACTTCGGCGTGCCGCCGGAGAAGGTGGTGGACGTCCTGGCGCTGATGGGCGACTCGATCGACAACATCCCCGGCGTGCCGGGAATCGGCGAGAAGGGGGCGAAAACGCTCATCCAGGAGTACGGCTCGCTCGACGAGCTGCTGGCCCGGGCCGGCGAGATCACCCGCAAGGCGTATCGAGAAGGATTGCTCGGCCACGAGGCGCAGGCCCGGCTGTCGAAGGAGCTCACCACCATCCACACCAATCTCGAGATCCCGTTCGATCCCGAGGCTCTGCACCACGATCCACCGGACACGGATGCCCTGCGCAAGCTGTTCACCGAGCTGGAGTTCTTCTCCCTGGCCGAGGAGCTGGGTCCGGCTGACGCTTTGAGTGGTGGTTCCGCCGGGGGCGAGGAGATTCCAGTCGCCGAGGAGGCAATCACTCCCGAGGCGTGGAACGCGTTGGCGGCGAAGCTCTCCGGCGAGGTGCATCTCGCCGTCCTGGGCGACGAGCCTCCCCTGGCCTTGGCCGCCACCGCCGAGGAGGGGAGCCCGGTCGTCTATGCCGACTTCCGGCGCGACGGCATGAGAGATGCGGTGCTCGCTTCGCTCGAGCGCTGGCTGGCCGATCCCGAGACCCGCCTCGCCGGCCACAATCTCAAAGAGGTTCTGCGTGTCTGTCCGCGGGGTCCCTTCTGCCGGGCCGCGCTGTTCGACACGATGCTGGTCTCCTACCTCTTGAAG
>DATIOS010000614.1:0-6264 GCA_035472915.1 Thermoanaerobaculia bacterium | reverse complement strand
CCTGCGGCCACCCGCCGCAGCGAAGGAACCGCGGCGAGGGCGGGCTTCTCCTCCCGCTTCTGGCGACGAGTCTCGGGAAGGGTGGGGGCCGCTGCCGGCTGGGGCATGCCCGGAGCCGTGAGAGTGAAGCCCTCGGTGCGGCCGGGGAGCTGACCCCGCCTTTTTTCCAGCATCAGGTTGGACGAATACTCCGCGAGCAGCCGGGGAGAGGCGCCCTGTCCCAGCCAGGTGGCCCGCGCCCGGCCGGCCTTCAATACCACGCCGGCCGCTGTGCCGCTCACCCGGTAGGGAGTGCCGACGAGCAGCGCCGCGTCCTGGGCGCGGGCGGCCCGCGCCAGCCGCAGCCAGGCGGCCTCGACGCCGCGGCCGCCGCGCACGGGAGGCTGGCCGAGGTCGAGGACGACGAGGGGGAAGCCGCTGGCGAGCAGCATCTCGGCCGCGGCCAGTCCATCTTTGAGCGTGATGGGACGCAGCCACAGCAGGCGCTCGAGATCGGCCCCCAGCGCCAGGACCGCCTCGGGGTCGAGGCCGTCGCCCAGGTCCACCAGGGCCGCGGCTTCGCCCACGCTGGTGGCCGCCGCCAGCACCGCGAGCAGGGTGGAGAAGCGGCCGCTGCAACGGCCGCCCACCAGCTCCACGAGCTGACCGCGGGGAAGCCCGCCGTCGAGCAGCCGGTCGAGAGCCGGCACGGCGGTGGGGAAGGCGCCTTCGCCTTCGGCGTCGCGGATCTCCCGGTCGAGCTCCCGGGCGCTGCGCAGCCGCGACCGGAAGGCCTCGGGCAGCGACGACCGCAGCCGCCAGATCGCCGAAGAGACGTTCCCCGGCGGCATCTCCGGCATCTCGAGAATTGATTCACGGGCAAGGGGCTGGGCCATTTCCATTGTCTCTCCCGGGACGTAATATAAAGCGTAATAAGAGCGTAAGTCAAATCGATCCAAGTGTTTAACATCCACCACAAAACTCCGTAAAATGGCGGCTCTGCGTCTAATCTGATCGATCATCATGATGCTGTCTCGTGTACGGTGACCGGCCTGCGGTATTTGGTGGTGTGAAGGACTAACTTTTCTCTGCCGCGGTTCCGCGGATAGAATCGACGCGCCGATGAAAGTCGCCGACGTCCGCCGGGAGTACGCGCTGGCGGGGCTCTCCGAAGAGAACCTCGCCGCCGACCCAATCGACCAGCTCCGGCTCTGGCTCGACCAGGCCCGCGAGGCCCAGCCCGAAGACTTCACCGCCATGGTCCTGGCGACGGCGGACCGCGAGGGCCGCCCGGCGGCGCGGGTGGTGCTGCTCAAGGGGCTCGACGAGCGGGGCCTCGTCTTTTACACGCACTACGAGAGCCGCAAGGGCCAGGAGCTGCTGGAGAACCCAAAGGCCGCCTTGGTGTTCTACTGGTCGGCTCTGGAACGGCAGGTGCGGATCGAAGGGACGGTGGAGAAGATCTCGCGGGAGGAGTCGGCGGCGTATTTCGACACCCGCCCGCGGGGCTCGCGCCTGGGAGCCTGGGCCTCGCCCCAAAGCCGTCCCCTCGCCGGCCGCGACGAGCTGGAAGAGCGGGTGGCGGCGGCGGCCGAGCGCTTCGCGGACGGCGACATTCCCCTGCCGGACGACTGGGGCGGCTACCTCGTCCGCCCCGAGAGCATCGAATTCTGGCAGGGGCGGCCCAGCCGGCTGCACGACCGTCTGCGCTACGAGCGACATCCCGAAGGCGGTTGGAGGATCGAGCGGCTGGCCCCTTAGCCTGCCCCCCGATTTCATGACCGCGCTCGACGGCTCTTCCGACGTCGCCATCGTCGGCGGCGGACTGGTAGGCCTGGGTACCGCGATGGCGCTCGCCGGCCGCGGCCTGAAAGTGGCCGTGCTGGAAGCGGAGGACCGCGTCGCCGCCCACCAGAGCGGCCACAACAGCGGCGTCATCCACTCCGGCCTCTATTACAAGCCCGGCTCCCTCAAGGCGAAGCTCTGCGTCGAAGGCGCTCGCGCCCTGTATCGCTTCTGCGACGAAGAAGGGATCGCCCACCAGCGCTGCGGCAAGCTGGTCGTCGCCACGCACGCCGGCGAGTTGCCGCGGCTCGACGAGCTGGAGCGACGGGGATTCGCCAACGGCCTCCAGGGCGTGCGCCGGCTGGGGCCGGAGGAGATCCGCACTTTCGAGCCTCACGCCGCCGGCATCGCGGCCCTCCACGTGCCGGAGACGGGCATCGCCGACTATCCCGCCGTGGCCCGGGCGATGGCCGGGCGCATCGAGGCGCGGGGCGGCCGGGTGGCGACGGGCGCCCGCGTCCGAACCGTGCGGGCGGATGGCGCCGGCCTGGTGGTGGAGACGGCCCGCGGTGCCTTCGCGGCTGGACTCCTGATCAACTGCGCCGGTCTCCAGGCGGACCGCGTGGCCTGGCTCTGCGGCGCCGAACCGGCCTTGAGCATCCTTCCCTTCCGCGGCGAGTACTACCAATTGACGCCGGAGCGGCGGGGCCTCGTCCGCGGCCTCATCTATCCCGTGCCCGATCCCCGTTTTCCCTTTCTGGGAGTGCACCTGACGCTGATGGTGAACGGCGGCGTCGAGGCCGGGCCCAACGCCGTGCTGGCTTTGAAGCGCGAAGGCTACCGCTGGCGCGACGTCTCCCTGCGCGACGCGGCGGGCATCGCCGCCTGGCCGGGCTTCTGGCACCTCGCCGCCCGCTTCTGGCGCACCGGCGTCTACGAGATCCGGCGGTCGCTGATGAAAAGCGTTTTCGTGCGGGATCTCCAGCGCCTGGTTCCCGAGCTTCGCGCGTCCGATCTGCGCCGGGCGGGGAGCGGCGTGCGGGCCCAGGCTCTGGATTCAAAAGGGAGATTGGTGGACGACTTCCACATCGTGCACGGCGAGCGGGCCATCCACGTCCTCAACGCCCCGTCGCCCGCCGCCACCGCGTCGATCCGCATCGGAGAAGAGATCGCGGCGATGGCGGTGGAGGCATTGGGGCGGGATTAGGGGGGATTAGGGGTGCGGTCCCGAAGGCCCGTTACATTTCTCTCAGTTTCTGCTAGAGTTTGTGTATGGGGATGCCACAGAAGCTTCTTACTGAGTTGAAGGACTTTGCGCGAAATACCGTAGAGCAACCGTCGACTCCCGAAGAAGTGGCACAAGCTGCGAAAGAGCGCTGGCTCGCTACAACGGACGACTTGGCGGTGCGCGGGCGACGGTTGAAGGATGACACGAACCGTATTCGCGAGAACCTGACGCGATTTGTGTCAGCCCTGTCCAAGAGCCACAGCGGAATTGATTTCGACGAAGTCATTGACACCCTTCGTTCTGTCGAGGAGGAGGTCAAGAATGACTTGGCGCCCACGATCAACAGAATAAAGGCAACCAGCAAAGCCACATTCTCAATGCCTGGCGCCTCCTCCGGCGAGAGAGCTCGCGGGATTGCTGCGGTAGACCACTATATAGCCGCGCTCAACGAGTCTCTGGAAATGCTGCGTGATTTTCGCTGGAAAATCATGACAATTCGAGCGGACAACGAAAGCCCGGGTGATGCCCCGGTTTTCGATGATCCCGAAGAGTTGATAAAGTATCTCGACGCCCGTTCCGGATGACTCCCGATCGTCACTCGCACCAAGCCCTCCGCTCGATACAAAAAAAGCCGTGCAAAGCTGGGCCAGCCGAAAGCTGGCAAGGCTGACGCGGCGGTCAAGAAGTTTCATAGGAATCCTGAGATGCCCGGGTTGAACTTCGAGGCCGTGAAAAATTCGCCTGGGTATTTTACGATTCGCGCCACGCGGAACTTTCGGATCTTGCTGCATGCGGAGCAGGACGAGATCGGCCCTTACTTCCTGCTTGTCGATTTGGACAACCACGACGATACTTACTTCTAGACCAGCCCGTCGCCCGCTGCCACCGCGTCGATCCGCATCGGAGAGGAGATCGCCGCGATGGCGGTGGAGGCGATGCGGCGGGATTAGCGCCAGAAAATGCTGGGGGAGGAAGTAGAGACGATCCCAGCCCGTTCACGACACCGACCGCAGGCCATGGAAGGCGGGACGTCTTTGCCGGGGCGGCAGCCCGGCCCGGTCAACCCCAACCTATGGCGTGGAGATTCGAATACCCTGGAACCTTGCGCCGAGGAAACGTGGAACAACGAGAGGCGGCATCGCCCCGCCACAGGTCATCGTCGTTCGGGGAGGTTGTGCCCGACCTGGAGACGTCCCGCCGTCCCACGGCCTCCGAAGGGTTGCGCGGACGGGCTGGGATCGTCTCTACCTCCTTCGGCGCAGACTCCCTGGCTCATCGGTCACGCACTTTGCCCCATCGGTCCTGCGAGATGGCCTATCAGTCACGCGTGACGGCTCATCGGTGACGCACGTCGGAGCAACGGTCGCGCACGATGAGGCGTCGGTCACGACCGGCGAGGCATCGGTCCAGTGCGTTGCTTCATCGGTCACAACCGACAGCTCATCGGCCATGTAAGTCGGCTCATCGGTCACGCCCTTCGCCTCATCGGTCATGACCGACGGCTCATCGGTCATGTAAGTCGCCTCATCGGTCACGACCGGCGCTTCATCGGTCACGACCGACGGAGCATCGGTCACGACCGACGGAGCATCGGTCACACCTTTCGTCTCATCGGTCACGACCTATGGCTCATCGGTCATGCACTATGTGGCATCGGTCACGACCGACGCGTCATCGGTCACGACCGACGTGGCATCAGTCACGACCGACGGAGCAACGGTCACGACCGACGTGGCATCCGTCACGACCGACGTGGCATCCGTCATGACCGACGGAGCATCGGTCACGACCGACGTGGCATCGTGCACGACCGATGAGGCAACGGTCACGACCGACGAGGCATCCGTCATGGCCGACGTGGCATCGGTCACGACCGATGAGGCATCGTGCACGCCCTGTCCCCGATCTTCCACGACCGATGAAGCATCAGGCAGGGCCGACGGGCCACCGAGCAAGTTTGCCGAGAGGACGAACGGGACCGACAGGGGATGGTGCAGGACTCGGAAGGCGAGGGGAAGACACAAAAAGGGGGCGTGCGCTTTGCACGCCCCCCGGGAAAGGTACTACTTGCTGTCGAGCGGGGTGGTGGGGGTGGGCGCCGGCGCGCCGGCCTCAGGAGGCGTGGGTACCGTGAGCGGCTCGACGATCGGCTTGGGGCGGGACCGGAACGGCTGGATGCCGAACTCGACCAGCTTGTCGCTGCCGCTGCCGTAGTGTTGCTTGACCATCGCCTTCAGCACGTTGGTCAGCTTGTTCCCTTTGTCGACCAGGGTCTTCAGGCGCTGCGTGGACAGTTGCTTGCTCGCCTGGAAGGCGCTTTGGTCGACGAGGATCTTGTCGACCTCCACGATCACGTCGTCCAGCTTGACCCGTATGGGCGCCATCTCCGGCAAGTCGGCGAGATTGGCGGCCGTCGAGGTCGACACTTTCCTCCACACTGTGACCCGTTCTCCCCGTCGAGCGAATCTCGCCCGCTTTGTGGATCCATCTGCGTTCTTCTTGGTAGCCATGGTCCTACTCCTTTCTTGAGCCTTTTCGGGGCTCCTTCAATCCGGAGCCTTCATGACTCCGGAAACTCGGATCTCACAGAAACAGACGACTTAGCTGCCAGCCCATCTCCGAGAACAGCATCCTTCGCCATCAAGATAGGCTCTCTAGGGACTCGCTTGCTGCGTCGATAAGGAGAATAATCTGTCAACTCAAGCCAGATGTCAAGGGGTAAGTTTGGAGAATCTGACCTCGATGTGCGCAGGAGGAGCTGTCACCGCTCGATATCGGTGACTTCGGAGGAGCAACGCCTGTCAAGGCATGCGCGGGAAAGAGGGAACGTGGTGGCGATGCCAGGCGCCAGCGCGACGTCAGGTCTGGATCTCCGCCTTCTACGCGTGTGGCGGAGGAGGGAGGTTCCTAGAATCCAGGATGGTCAAGATCTGTTGGGCCTCAGGAAGCCCCATGCTCGCGGCGGCCTGGAAGGCGGCGTGGAGCAGGGTTTTAGCCGTCTCGCGGTCGCCCTCTTGGCCGCGAGCGAGGTGGGTGAGCGCCAGGTTCGCTTGACCGACTAGAAGCGACCGCACGTCGCCCAGCCGTTCGTAGACCGGAAGCTCCTCCTCGCGGCGGATGCGAAGCGCCTCCTCCAGGTCGCCCCGCGCTTGGAGCACGTCAGCGATCTGGCCCATGGTCACCGCGCGCGATCGCACGTCGCCCAGCCGTTCGTAGACCGGAAGCTCCTCCTCGCGGCGGATGCGAAGCGCCTCCTCCAGGTCGCCCCGCGC
>DATIOS010000613.1:0-3911 GCA_035472915.1 Thermoanaerobaculia bacterium | reverse complement strand
GGCTCGGTCACGGCCGTGAGATCGGTGAGGAGCTTCATGGCCTCGGCGCCATGGTCCTGCCGCCGGAGGTTCAGCGCCAGGCGCAGCCGGCCTTCCACGTTGGCCGGCTCGACCTCGAGGACGCGGCGCAGCTGCTTGATGGCGCTCTCGGTCTGCGCGTTCTTCTCGTAGATCGTGGCCAGCCCGAGCATCGCGGCGACGTTCTTGGGGTCGAGCTCGACCGCCTGCTGGAACATCTCTGCCGCCGGATACTGCTGGGCCGATTGCTGAAGCAGCCCGCCCAGGCTGGTGAGCAGCCGGCTGGAGACGAGCGACGCTCCCTCCGAACCCGATTGCTGGTGATAGAGGATGGCCAGGTCCCGCGCCATGGTGCGGGTGTGGATCATGGCCAGCGCATGGCCATGAAACCCCCGCTGCAACAGGCGCCGGTAGGCTTCGTGGTGAAGCACGGCGATGGGCACCAACACCTCGAGATCGGCGGCGCCGATCTGGTGGATGACCGCCTGCTCCTCCTTCAGAAGAACTTTGCGAGTCGTGGGGTCGGCGTCCAGCACGACCGCCGCTTCGAGCTCGATCAGCTCGTTCGGCGCCCTCTCCGTCTCGCCGGCCGACCAGTCGGCGAGGACTCGGCGGTAGATCTCCTGGATTTTCTCCGGCGCCACCTTCTCTCCGGCGCGGAGGCCGAGAGTGCCTGCATCACCCTGAGTCCTTGGGACCGGCTGAGCCCAAGCGGTCAGACCGGCCGACAGCCAGACCGCCACGGCGAGCCATGCAACGAGCCCGCCGTCGAACTTTGCTTCCGTTCGCACGCGCATGGGACCTCCGACAAAAAAATGCCTCCAAGCTCTCCTCCGGGAGGTCCAGCCCGGGATCTCATTTGGACCGACAGCAAAAGGCATGACCAGCAATAAATCCGATTATAGGTGCTTCCGGGCCAAAAAGCGTGACACTGCAAAGAGATTTTTGGAGCTTGACCTTGGGGAGCGCTCTGGAGAGAGCGTCCCCAAGGTTCAATCAGGTCTAGCGATGGGGGCCGTGGACCGGCCGGCGCGGACGGGGCGCCGGGGTCGGCGTGCCGTCGATATAGGCCTGGGGCACACCGAGCGACCGCAACAGATTGACCCGAGCCTCCTCGGTGAAGACGAAGGGCGCCCCGATCTCCGATTCGTTGAAGGACGCCTGCGCCGACGAGCTGGCGGAAGAGGAGCCGAAAACGAACGGGAAGAGGTTGACCTCTCCCACCGTGGTGCCGAACTTCTTGTTGATGGCGTCGATGAAGAGGTTGGCGAGGAAGGCGTAGCCGAACTTGGTCGGGTGAACGCCGTCGTAGGAAAAGGCGCCGCCCTTGAGGAAGGCGCTGGTGTAGGTGATACCGCCGATGTCGACGCCGGTGGTGGCGAGCTCGGTGAGCGCCGCGTTGGCGTCCACCAGAGCGGCGCCGCGCTCGTTGGCCACCGTCTGGATGATGGCGTTATAGGCGTTGACCCGCGCCCGGACGTTGGCTGCCTCGGAGGCGTTGAGCACCACGGAGTTGGAGAGCGGTACGCCGCTGCCGCCCAGCTGGACCGGAATGCCGCGGCCCACTGCGAGCTCCGAGGTGGCGGTGAGCAGCACGAAGTCGCCGGGCTGGAGCGGCCCATCGGGGCCGAGCAGCGGGACGAAGTTGCCGGCGATGACCGCCGGCTGGCCGGTCGCCGGGTTGGGGATGAAGCGGGTCAGCGTGGTGACGAACGGAATGGTGGTCACGTCCGGGATGTTGCCGAAGGCCATCTTGGCGCCGCTCGCGGCGATGGCGCCCGCGATCGCCCGGTAGTCGGCCTCGAAGCTCGCCGTCGGCGTGAGGAGCTGGTCGGTGCCCGCCGTGGCGGAGCCGAGGGCGTCGTTGTTGCCAATCCACAGGGTGACGAACGTCGGATGCAGCGACAGTCCCTGCGCGAGTTGGGTGAAGCCCAGTTGGCGCAGGATGAGGTCGGTCGGGTCGGTGGCGCTGGTGGAGCGCAGCTTGGTCAGCAGGTCGTGGACGGTAGCGCCCGGCACGGCCATGTTGTCGTACGGGCGCGGCAGGGTGAGGTTGGTCGGCGCTCCCCCCGTCGCCGCGCTGGGACCAATCACCGGGGTCGGGACCAGCCGCTGCAAGGCCAGGATGGGCGGCAGGCCTGGAGCGCTGACCAGCGGCTGCTGGAAGCCGGAGATGCCGAACTGTCTGGCCAGCAGGGCCGGATAGCTGGTGCTCTGGAAGTTCGTGTTGATGCTGCCGCTCGAGAAGCCGGCGGTGAGGCTGTCGCCCAAGGCGACGTACTTGCTGAAGTCGGCCTGGCCGAAAGCGGCCCCGGCCATGAGGAAGGCGAGCGCCAGGAGGCTCGCCGCGATCTTGGAACGATGCATCGTCCTGTCTCCTTGTCGTCGCGCGTTAGAAAGTGAGCGTCACGCCCAGCAGCAGCGCGTCCGTCTTGTAGGTGCCAAAGAACGGCCCGTCGCCCGGCGCGCTGTGGCTGCGGGTGCGGTCCTTGAAGGGCAGGTACATGAGGGCGAAATCGGCCTTCCAGGTACCGGTGTAGCCATAACCGATGCAGTAACCATTGCGGTCCGAGTCGGGCAACAGGGGGTTGACGACGACCTCGGGCTGGGGCGTTTCATCATACACGTAGCCCAGACGCCACTGTGAGGTCGGGCTGGCCTGCCAGCGCAACCCGAGGCGGTAGTTGTTGGCGTCCTTCCAATTCTGGGGCAGGTCTACGTTGGGCAGCGAGTTGGTGGCGCCGCCGGTGAAAATGATCGGCACGTCCTTGAAGCTGCTCCAGCCGGTCCAGTTGGCGTCGGCCTCGACCAGGAAGCTCGGCGTGAAGCTGTAGGCGACGCCGAGGCTCGCCTCGTCGGGGAAGTGGATGGAGGTCTTGACCGGCAGGTCGGTATTGACCGGCAGCGCGGCGGCGATGGCGGCGTCGAGTTGGGCGTTGCCGGTGGAGATCGGGGTCAACCGGGCGTCACCCGTGTAGTCGACGGTGATCTTGCTGCGGTACGAGAGACCGACGGAAAGATCCGGGGTGGCCTTCCAGAGAATGCCGGCGTTGAAGCCGTAGCCTTCCTTGAAATCGCCCTTCAGGCGAAGCGAGGCCGCGTCGACGATCGACTGGGTGAAGGGGTTGTTGGCCGGGATGTTGCGCCTCAGCTCGACGTCCGAGATGCGGGCGATGCCGCCGAAGCCGATGCCGAAGTTGGGCGTCACTTGCCAGCCGAGCGTCGGGTTGACGTCGAAGGCGCGCAGGGCAGCCTTGGTGGAGAGGAAGCGGCCGGCGAACTGGTTCGGGTTCTCCCACTCGGTGGTGAGACCGAACGGCGTCTCGATGCCGAGGCCCACTTTCCAGGTGCTGGTGAGCGGGTGCACGTAGTAGGCGTGCGGCGGGAACTCCGAGAGCTTCTTCTGCTTCGCCGTATAGCCCTCGCCCGGGAAGGGATCGGCGCCGTGCAGCTCCGCCTTGAGGCCCTTGATGTAGGTGAACCCGATCGAGCCGTCCCCCTGGGTGACGAACGCCAGACCGCCGGCGTTGTAGAACAGAGCCGAGGGATCGTCGGCCTGGGCGGTGAAGGCCCCCGCCATTCCCATCGCTTTCGTTCCCTGCTCGAAAATACTGAATCCGGCCGCGTGCATGGGCACCGCGGCGAGAGCGCCGAGGGCCACCGCTACGCCCAGGACCCTCCACGTCACTCCTCCTCGCCTCTGCATTGAAATCCTCCTGTCTGAGCTCATGAAAAATGGTTGACCGCGCCTCGATCTCTCCGACGGGACCCCAGGAGCTGCGGAAATCCGGGCTCGGATGGCGTGTATTCGGCTGCCGTAAACGTTAGTCCCAACTCCCTGGGGTGTCAACGCCCGCGGCGGCCATGAACTGCTGCTAGAGTAGGCCACTCTG
>DATIOS010000612.1:0-6852 GCA_035472915.1 Thermoanaerobaculia bacterium | reverse complement strand
CACCACCAACGGTGGCGTGGATTCGGCCTGGTCGACATCGCGAAGTTTTATTGTAACCGGGCTGGGACCTGCACCCGCCACGCCGCTGATCACCACGCCGGCTAGCACTTCTCAGTTCCATATCCGTGAATCGTTCCCATGCGGGCTCAAGTCGACCCGGATGAGCTCTCCTTTGTCCACGCCGTCCGAGTCGTCAAGCGGAAGATTATGACCGCGCTCGCATTTCCCCCCTCAGTGCTTGGAGAAGCTTCATGAGGACCTGCTGAACGAGATCCTCGAAGGCCGAGTCGTCTCCAGCCGGGGACGCCACAACCCTCGCGCCGTCAAACGCAAGGTCAGTAAATTCCCCACCCGCAGTCGAGCTAAGAGAACCCGTCCACTCCGACTGAATCTCGGCTTCGAGATCACTAAATGAACAGCATTGTGGTTAACTCCGACCTTCTCGTTCCCGTGCAGGTAGTCTCACCGGTCCGGTCAAACCTGACCTCTTCCTCGCGCGAAGGGCGCTCAAGCGCAGGGTAGGCGGTCAAAGGCCTCGGCACCAGCCCGGAGGGCGGCAGACTTCTAGCCCAGGGTGCCAACCCTGGGGAACAATGTCCACACCATTCTCGACCGCCCTGCCAAGGGCGCTTTTTTCCCCGGCCTGTGTTTCACGAAAGCATAAAGTTGAGCGATGAACGTCGGTTTTTCCGTTTTTAGGGTGTGGGCCTCGCGGAATCTCCCGCCAGCCCTTCCAGGACGCTCCCCGGAAAGGCGGACACAGCATGTCCCACACCTTCACCCAACTCCTCTACCACATCGTCTTCGGCACTCAATATCGAGAGGACCTCATCGATCCTGATCTCCAGCAGGTCCTTTATCCATGCATTGCGGCCCTCGTCCGGGATGAGCGGTGCTCGTTGTCGGCCATCGGAGGCATGCAGGACCACGTTCATCTGCTGGTCCGCGTCCGGCCCAACCTGTCGGTGTCGGACCTGCTCCGAGTGGTCAAGGCCAACTCGTCGCGATGGGTTCACGAGCGATCCGCGACGCCGCGTCGCTTCGGCTGGCAGGAGGGCTATGCGGCCTTCAGCGTCAGCGGGTCCGCGGCGGGCGACGTTTGCCGCTACATTCAAAGCCAGGAAGAGCACCACCGCCAGCGAAGCTTCGAGCAGGAGTGGGTCACCCTCTTGAAGCGTCACGGGATCGAATTCGACCCGGCGAATCCCTTTGGCGGGCTGCCGAGATAGAAAAAGGCGCCCTTGGCAGGGCGCGAATCAATTCGGAGTGGATCATCCGGTACCCAGGGCTCGCGCCTTGGGCTACGGGTCTGCCGCCCTCCGGGCTCGCGGTGTTGGCCTGCCGAGGGTGCACCGAAGCGGAGCGATTCTGTGTCCGAAACTTTCATTTTCCTGAACCCTGTGGGCCGGCCTTCTCGTCTCCGTGCAGGCGGCCTCATCGGTCGGTCAAACCCGACCTCGTCCTCGCGCGAGGGCGCACAAGCGCAGAGTAGACGGTCAGAGGCCTCGGCTCCAGCGGGAGGGCGCGGAGGATACACCCGAAGGGCCGCACAAGCGCAGAGTCGCGACTCGAAGGCGACGAAACCAGCCCGGAAGGCGGCAGACCCGTAGCCCAGGGCGCGAGCCAGGCGCGAGCCCTGGGACCGTTGCCCAAACCATTCTCGACCGCCCTGCCAAGGGCGTTTTTTCACGTCCGCGCCGAGGTTTTACGAAAAGCGCCCTTGGCAGGGCGCGAATCAATTCGGTAGTGGATTATCAGGTACCCAGGGCTCGCGCCCTGGGCTACGGGTCTGCCGCCCTCCGGGCTCGCGATATTGGACTGCGGAGGGTGCACCTGAAGCGGACCGATCCTTGTTTCCGAGACTCATTTCCTGAAACCCGCGCGGTTGTCACCAATGGCGGCGATGCGGCAATGGCTCTGTTATCCTCCTCCTGCGCGATCCATGAATGAGGCCCGCACAGAAGAGGATGTGATGGCAACCACCGCTGAGGTCTCGGACGACCTGCTGTCAAAGATGGCACAGATAATCGTGCAGGAAGTCGAGCCGGAGCGCATCATCCTCTTTGGCTCTCATGCCCGCGGCGAGGCCCGTCCAGACTCGGATGTCGACCTGTTGGTCATCGAGCAGGAGGGCTTCGGCAAGCAGCGAAGCCGGCGCCGCGAGGCGGCCTTGTTGTGGCGTGCCCTCGCCCATTTCCCAGTGTCCAAGGACATTCTGGTCTACAGCCAGAAGGAAGCCGCCGCCTGGAGAGACTCTCCCGGGCACTTCCTGGCCCGAGCGATGCGGGAAGGCAAAGTTCTCTATGAACGAGGATGAGCTGCCCGCGAAGCTGCTCGCCCTATGACCTGTGCTTTCCAGTGGCGGATCTCTAAGAACTGCTCACTCCCTCGGCCACACCCGGAAAATCTCCAAAAACTCCCCCAATCCCAACTCCTCCGCCCGCGCCCGCTCCGGCACTCCAGCCGCCGCCAGCACGACGCCAGCTCGCTCTTTCCCCCAGGCAGCGCCTAGCGAGTTGCGCAGGGTCTTCCGCCTTTTAGCAAAGGCCTGCCGGACAAAGGCAACGAAGGCGGGCATCTCGTCGTCCGGTACGGGCGGAGCGTGCAACTCGAAGCCCACGAAAGTGCTGTCCACCTTGGGCGGCGGACGGAAACTTCCCGGCTTCACGCGGCCCAGGAGGCGCGGATGGGCCCAGGCGGCGACCAGGACGCTGAAGGAGCCGTAGGCGTCTGTTCCCGGCGTGGCTACGATGCGGTCCGCCACCTCTTTCTGGACGAGGAAGGCGGCCCTTGGAACTCTCTTGTGGTGTGGTAGGAGATCTTCGATGATGGCGGTCGCGACGTTGTAGGGGAGATTGCCGGCCACCAGGGTGGGCGCGAGGAGCCGGTCCCAGGCGATCTGTAGCGCGTCCCCCACGACCAGGGCGAGGCGCGGGTCCGGCAGGGCGCGGCGCAGGTGAATCGCCCAGCCGGGATCCAGCTCCCAGCCGGTCACCCGGGCGCCGGTGGCGAGGAGCTCGGCGGTCAGGATTCCCCCTCCGGGGCCGATCTCCAAGACTCTGCGGCCCTGCGGTTCGAGATATTCGACCAAGGGCCGCACCAGGGCGCCGCTCACCAGATGGTGCTGGCCGAGGGCTTTCCGCAACGGAGGCTTAGGCACGGACGAACCGTATCAGAGCCTTCTCGCGGTGTGCCAATTTGGCTGGCCGAGAAACGGGCGAGAGCCGATCGTCCTAGCCCAAACGCCGCAAGTCTCTTGTATTCTTGGGGTATTCCTTGGGGGTGGCCCATGGCACTCCCCTTGCAGCCCGGGCTTCCAGCCAGGAGTGACCATGGAACTCGATGTCGCCACACTGAACCGAGACGTAGAACGCGAAACTCTGACCCTGAAGCGCATCGAATCCGAGCTGCGCCGGGTGATCGTCGGGCAGGATTACCTGCTCGACCGCCTGCTGGTAGGCCTCCTCGCCCGCGGCCATGTATTGATCGAAGGCGTGCCGGGTCTCGCCAAGACCTTGGCCGTCAAGACGCTGGCCCAGACGCTGGCGATCGATTTCCAGCGCATCCAGTTCACTCCGGACCTGCTACCGGCCGACCTCGTGGGCACGCTGATCTACGACCAGCGCAGCGGCGAGTTCCTCGCCCGCCGCGGGCCGGTGTTCACCCACCTGCTGCTGGCGGACGAGATCAATCGTTCCCCCGCCAAGGTGCAATCGGCCCTGCTCGAGTCGATGGAGGAGCGGCAGGTGACTCTGGGCGACCGGAGCTATCACCTGCCCGAGCCCTTCATGGTGCTCGCCACCCAGAATCCCATCGAGCAGGAGGGGACTTATCCGCTGGCCGAGGCGCAGGTCGACCGCTTCATGATGAAGCTGCGGGTCACCTACCCGTCGCGCTCGGAGGAGAGCGAGATCCTCGACCGCATGCTGGTGGCCGGCGAGCTCAAGGCGTCGCCCGTGCTGGAGCGGGAGCGCCTGCTCGCCCTGCGCGAGGTGGTGGACGCCGTCTATCTCGACGCCAAGATCCGCCACTACATTCTCGACCTGGTGCTCGCCACCCGCGATCCGCGCGCGGCGGGCCTGCCCGATCTCGCCGACCTGATCTCCTACGGCGCGTCGCCGCGGGCCACGATCTATCTCGCCCGCGCCGCCAAGGCCCTCGCCCTGGTGCGCGGCCGCGGCTACGTCATCCCTGAGGACGTCAAAGAGCTGGCGCCGGACGTGCTGCGCCACCGCATCGTGCCGACCTATGAAGCGGAAGCCGAGGAGATCTCGACCGACGCGTTGATCGGCCGCCTGCTCGATCGCATCCAGGTTCCCTGACGCCGCAGAGGTAGCCCGATGTTCGGTCTCTTCTCGCGCCGCCTCAAAACTGAAGGAAAGGCTCCGGCCGTCGCGGCAACACGGCCGCGGAGCGCCGCCCTGCCGGCGGATCTCATGCGCAAGGTGCGGCGCATCGAGATCGCCACCAACCGCCTGGTGGATCAAGGCGTGGCGGGCGACTATCACTCGGTGTTCAAAGGCCTGGGAATGGAGTTCGCCGAGGTCCGTCCCTATCAGCCGGGCGACGACGTACGGACGATCGACTGGAACGTCACCGCCCGCATGGGCACGCCGTTCATCAAGAAGTATGTCGAGGAACGGGATCTCACCGTTTTTCTGGTGGTGGACGTCTCGGGCAGCCTTTCCTTTGGCTCGCGGGCGATCCTGAAGCGGGAGCTGTCGGCGGAGATCGCCGCCCTGCTCTCCTTCGCGGCACTGCGCAACCAGGACCGGGTGGGCGCCGCCCTGATCTCTGACCGGCTGGAGCTCTTCCTGGAACCGCGGCGGCGGCGCACGCACGTGCTGCGGCTGGTGCGGGAGATCCTCGATCGCCCGGCGCACGGCGGCACGGACCTCGAGCGCGGCCTCGAAGGTGTGCTCGCCGCGCTGAAACGCCGAAGCGTCCTCTTCTTCATCTCCGACTTTCTGGGTCCGCCCCCGGTGCGCGCCTTGAAGGCAGCCGCCGCTCGCCACGACCTGATCGTGGTGGAGATCGTCGATCCCCGCGATCAGGAGATCCCCGCCGTGGGGCCCGTCGTGCTGCGCGACGCCGAAACCGGGCGGACCGCCCTGGTCACCGGCCGCCGCTCCGCCCGCCGGCACGCCGAGCAGCGGCGCTGGGAGCGCGGCGAGTTCCTCAAGCTCACCCGCCGCCTCGGCGTCGACCGGCTGGAGCTGCGAACGGACCGGCCGTACATCAATACGCTGCTGGCGTTCTTCGAGCAGCGGAAGAAGAGGTTGCGGCGGTGACCCTCATCACCCCGACCCTCTTCTCCCGCCCCCTCCCACCCCCCACACCGGGAGAAGAGGGAGCCAAGCAAGTAGACGACTTGCAGTGTGTTCCCCCTCTCCCGGTGTGGGGGGTTGGGAGGGGGCGGGAGAGGGGGCCAGGGGGTGAGGGTCCGGCCCGGAGGGCCGCTTTTCTTCTTCTCCTCCTTCTGGCCCTATCCGCCACCCCCGCCCTCGCCCAACCGTCGCCCGTCACGGTCTCGCTCTCGCCCAACGGCATCACGGTGGGCGATCCGGCGCGGGCGGTCGTCTCGGTGACGGCGCGGACGGCGGACCTCTCCGGCGAGCCGCGGTTCCCGATCTGGGGGTCGGCGTGGGGCGAGGCCGAGATCATCGAGAAGGACGCGCCGCTCAAGACCGGCGAGCGGGACGGCATCGCCACCTGGCAGCAGACGCTGACGCTGCGGGCGTTTCGGACCGGCAGCGTTCCCCTGCCGCCGGTGGCGGTGGAGGTTCCCGTCAAGCAGGGGACCTTGAAGCTCCAGACTCCAGCCGGCCTGGCGCTCGCCGTGCGCTCGGTGATTCCGCCCGAGGAGAAGAATCCCGTTCCGAAACCGCCGGCGGCGATGCGTCCGCTGGCGATCGGTGCCCCCTTCTGGTGGACGCTGGGTGCTCTTTCCGCTCTCGCTCTGGCCGGACTCTGGCTGTTGCGCCGCCGCCCCAAGGCGGCAGGCGCGGGCGCGCCAGAGATCCCTGCGCTGCCGCCCTTCGAGGAGCTGGCGGCCGAGCTCGACCGTATGGCTGCCGAGCCTTCGATGCTGTCGCTCCACATCCGCCTGAGCCTGGCGTTGCGTCGCTACCTGGGCCGGCGGCTGCCCTTCCCCGCCGTCGAGAGCACCACTTCCGAGATCCAGCGCCAGCTCCTCTCCCGCCGCCTGCCCGGACCCGTCGCCCGCCCCGCGGTAGAGCTGCTGCGGGGCTGCGATCTGGTGAAGTTCGCTCGCCAGGACGTGGACCCGCAACGAGGCCAGGAGCGGCTGGCGACGGCCCGCCGGCTGGCCGGAGACCTCGAGGTCCATCTGGCGCCCCGCGAGCCCGAGGCGCTGGTGGGAAAGCTGGAGGCGGCGGGATGAGCCGGCTCGTCCCTGTCCTCGCGAGCCCCTGGTGGCTGCTGCTGCTCCTGGCGCTCCCGCTGCTGGCGTGGCTTCACCATTCGCCGAGACGGCGAGGCAATCCCGGAGCGCTCGGGGCGCTCACCTACAGCCGGCTGCCCGCCGGAGCCGGCCGCGGCCTGTGGCGCGGCGCCTGGCGACTCCACCTGCCGTTCTACGCCCGCCTGGCGGCCCTCTTCTGCCTGGCGCTGGCGCTGGCCCGGCCGCAGCTCGGCTACGCCTGGGAGGAGAGCCTCACCGAGGGCATCGACATCGAGGTCGTGCTCGACGTCTCGGGCAGCATGGGCGCGCTCGATTTCAAGCCCAGCGATCGCATTACCTATGCCAAACGCGTGGTGCGCGATTTCATCGCCGCGCGCACCGCCGACCGCATCGGCGTCGTGGTCTTCGCCGGCGCGGCGATGAACCGC
>DATIOS010000611.1:0-2165 GCA_035472915.1 Thermoanaerobaculia bacterium | reverse complement strand
GTGGCGCCCGACTTGCTGACCGGCAGGATGGTGTACTTGCGGGCGATGTCGGCGGGGATGATCTTGATCACCGCTTCGTCGATCTCCATGCCGCTGAGGTCGACGGAAGGCACCCGGAAGTGCTGTGCCAGCGAATCGACCAGCTCTTTCTCAGTCAAGTAGCCGAGCTTGACGAGGTTGGTGCCGAGCCGCCCGCCCTGCTCCTTCTGCAGGACGAGGGCCTCGTTGAGCTGAATCTGGTTGACCTTGCCGGTCCGCATCAGCAGCTCCCCGAGCTTGTCGGGGACCTGCGATGCAGCCTGTGGCCGGCGTATCGGTTCCGGTTGTGCCATGCGATTACCTTTACCGAGCCTGCTTGAGGCCCGTTGCAGCAAAATAGGGAAAGATGTCCCTAGAGCCTGGGAGAAATCCGCCGTGGAGTGTATCAGCCCCTTGGAAAATGGGTCAACGCAGACGCAAATAGATATGCAGCTATGTCACAGCGCCAAGCAGCTCGGCCGCCCGCTCTGCCACCCGGTGCGGCGGAATCTCCAGCAGGCAGGCCTTGGTCTCCGCGAGACGCTGATAGCAGAAACTGCACGGCAGCCGGCGGAAAAGGGCTCTCTCCGGGGCGCCGTAGGGTCCGCTGCGATCGGGGTCCGTAGGCCCCATCACCATCAACACGGGGGTGCCCAGCGCGTGAGCGAGATGGGTGGGGCCGGAGTCGCCGCCCAGCACCAGCCGTGCCCTGCGAATAAGCGCCGCCAGCGTGGGCAGGTCCGGGGCAGGCACCAGCCTGACCGCCTCGCCGCCCCCGGCGGCCTGCACTCCGGCGGCGAGATCCTCCTCGCCGCGGGCCATCGCCACCCACGTGGGCACTCCAGCTGCGGCGTGGATTCGCCGGGCCGCGTCTCCCCACCAGGCTGGCGGGTATCGCTTATTGGCCCAGCCGGCTCCGGGGTGGAGGAGGACGAACGCCTCTCCGTTCGAATTGGGCCTTGCCGCTGCCGGCTCCTCTCGGAACAGCTTCTCCGGGCCGAAGTCCGCCGGCTCAGCCGGCAGGTTCAGCGCATCGAGCACCGAGAGCATCTGGTCCACGGCATGAATTCCTCGGGGAGCTACCGGCTGGCTGATCCAGATCGTGCTCGACGGCTCGCGCCGGAAGGTTCGAGCGAAGCCGATCCGGCGGTCGGCGAGAGTGAGGGCTGAGATCACGCCAGCTTTGTGGTTGCCCATCAGATCCAGCACCGCGTCGGGCGCGAAGCGGTTGAGAGAGGAGAGGAAGGCCCGGAGCTCGCCAATCGATTGGGCGGCCAGCGACCGCCGCCAGTGACGCAACCGCACCACCAGAAGCTCGTCGAGATCGGGATGGCCCTGGAGCAGGGGAGCCATGGATTCCTCCACCACCCAGCCGATCCGTGCCTCGGGCAGATGCCGGCGCAACGCCGTGAGCACGGGCAGGGCGTGAACGACGTCCCCCATCGCGCTGGTGCGGACGATGAGGATCCTCACGGCAGGGCCGCCTCCCGAAGACCCTCATCACCCCAACCCTCTTCTCCCATCGCCCTCCCCCCAACCGGGAGAAGAGGGAGCAAAGCAAGAACTCCCCAGGGGTACCCCTCTCCCGGGGAGGGGGATGGGGTGGTCGGGAGAGGGGCAGGGGTGAGGGTCTTGGGCGGGGGAAACTCTGAGACCGCAAAGTTAGCGCCTATGGGGCCCTCGGGAGGGGGCATCCCGTTCACGGCAACGCCTTGACCTTCGAGATCAGATCGCTCGTCGCATGATCCTTCGGATCGCCCACCAGCACCGTGCGGCCGCCGTAGGTGCGCACCACGCCATACTCGGGAACTCGCTCGGGAGATCCATAGTCCGTCCCTTTGCAGTGGACGTCCGGTTGCAGCTCGGCGAGGAGTGGAGCGGGGGAGTCGCCGTCGAACACCACCACGAAGTCGACCGGCTCCAGGGCGGCCAGCAGCTCGGCCCGCTCCGCTGCCGGCACCACCGGCCGGCCGGGACCCTTGAGGGTTGCGACCGAGGCGTCGTCGTTGAGGCCAACGACCAGCGCGTCGCCCTCGGCGCGAGCGGCTTGGAGATAGCGCAGATGCCCCACGTGCAGCAAGTCGAAGTGGCCGTTGGCGAAGGCGACCGTCCTGCCCTGCGCCTTGAGGGCCGCAACTTTCTTCTTG
>DATIOS010000610.1:0-3636 GCA_035472915.1 Thermoanaerobaculia bacterium | reverse complement strand
CGCCTTCTTCCTGCGTTTCGACGCCGACCGCCCCATGCAGCGGCTGGGCGCGTGGCTCGTCAATCGGCGGACGCGGCGGTTGCGCGTGCCGCTCGGCGATCAGGCGCAATGGGCGACGCGGGAGACCTTCGAGACCCTGGGCGGCTTCCCCGGCTGGCCCCTGCTCGAAGACGTCGACTTCATGCGGCGGCTGCGGCGGCTGCCGGGCTTCACGATCATCGAGGAGCCCGTCACCACCGGCGCCCGCCGCTTTCTGGAGCTGGGGTCGGTGCGGACGGTGACGATCAACTGGCTGATCTGGCTGTTGTTCGTAGGCGGCGTCTCGCCGCACCGGCTGGCGCGGCTTTATCGGCAGATCCGGTAGGGCGGCAGCCCCTCATCACCCCGGCCCTCTTCTCCCATCGCCCTCCCCCCAACCGGGAGAAGAGGGAGAACAGCCAAGAGGTATTCCGCTTTTTGTGGGATTTCCGGCTCCCCTCTCTCCCGGCGGGCGGGAGTGCGGTGGGAGAGAGGGGTTGGGGGAGTGAGGGGCCCTGGGCGGGGGCGCGCTCTGGCGAGCGATTTTACTTGCGGCCCCGCTTCTTGGTATTGACGTGCTCCTTGAGCTCTTTACCGGCCTTGAAACGGACGGTCTTGCTGGCCTTGATCGTAATGGCCTCGCCGGTAGCGGGATTGCGTCCTTTGCGCGCGCCGCGCTCGGCCACACCGAAACTGCCGAAGGCGGGAACTTTGGCGGACTCGCCAGCCTTCAGCGCGTCCGTGATTGCCGAGAACACTGCCTCGAATGCAGCGGTGGCCTGCCGCCGGGAAATGCCCTCTACGGCGTCCACAATGCTATTGACCAGGTCAGCCTTACCAGCCATTCTCTCTCCTCCTATATCAGTCGTTTTTTTGAACGAAAGTGACTGCCAGAAACGATAAGGCAACGCGGCAGGGCTGTCAATACAGCGGAAGGCGTCCGGAGCCGCCTAGATCCGGGCTTTCGCGAGCACCTGCACGGAAAAGCCGTCGTGGTCCGCGCCGGTGAGGATGCGCCACGCCCCGGGGCCCGTGACGGCAGCCGCCACGGGCTTTTCCAGCAGTCCGGCGAGCGGCAGCGGGGTGAATTCTGGATGAGTTGCTAAAAAGCGTGTCGTCACGTCCTCGTTCTCCTCGCTTTCCAGCGAGCAGGTGATGGCCACCAGCAGGCCGCCGGGGGCCACCACGGGCGCGGCGCCCTCCAGCAGGTGCAGGGCCTGGCGCGACAGGCGGCCGATCTCGTCTTCGCTGATCCGCCACTTGATCTCCGGATGGCGGCGTAGCGTCCCCGTGCCGGTGCAGGGGAGGTCGAGCACGACGCGGTCGAAGGGCCGCGTGAACGGCGGCGCGCCGGCGTCGGCCAGCGCCAGCGGCAGCAGCGGACGACGCAGCCGCCGCAGGTTGGCGCGCAGCAGTTGCGCCCGGCCCAGCGAGACGTCGGCCAGGGTGAGCTTCACCGACGGCTCGGCGGCGAGGAGCGAGAAGCTCTTGCCGCCCGGCGCCGCGGCGGCGTCGAAGATGGTCTCGCCGGGGTGCGGCGGCGGAATGAGGGCGGCGGCCTGGCTCGCTTCGTCCTGCACGTAGAGCTCGCCGCGCTGGAAGGCGGCCGAGGTGAGGGGATTGCCGCGGCGGACGATGAGCCCCAGCGGCGAGATCGTGGCGGGCTCCACTTCCATCCCCTCGTCGATCAACGCCTCGGCCAGCAGCTCGCGCCCGCCGCGGTCGCGGAAGGCGAGGACCTGCATGGGCTTGGCGCGGTTGTTGGCGTCGAGCAGCTCGAGGGTGCGGGCGGTGCCGAAGCGCTCCAGCCAGCGCGCCACCAGGAAGTCGGGATGGCTCCTCTCGATCGCCAGCCGGCGCACGAGGCTCGGTTCCTCGACCGGCCAGTCCTCCAGCCGCGGCGCCCGGGCGATGCGGCGCAGCACGCCGTTGACGAAGCTCGCGCCGCCGCGGTGGGTGACCTGATGCGCCTGCTCCACCGCCTCGTGCACGGCGGCGTGGGCCGGCACGCGGTCGAGGAACAGGAGCTGGTACACCGCCACCCGCAGCGGCGCGTGCAGCGGCGCTTCGATCTGCGAAAAGGAGCGGTTGCTGGCGGCGCCGATGATGTGGTCGAGACGGCGCAGCCAGCGCAGGCTGCCCATCACCAGCTCGCGCAGCAGCCCCTGGTCGCGATCGTCGAAGCGCGGCAGGGCGCTGTCGAGGAAGGAGTCGGCCGGCGCCATCGACTGGAGGGTTCGCTCCAGCACCCAGGCGGCGGCGGCACGCACGTTGTCCTGCGGCGTGCGCCGGGGCGCCCGGCCGCGCCCGGCGTCGGTCTGGGCCCGGGTGGGTGGTGGAGCGAAGTGGCGCTTCGACATTCTTTCTCTGCGGCTCTTTTGGGGAGGGCCGCCGCTCAAGAGAACCTCTCTCCAATCTGGAGGCGTTCGCCGTTGGCGAAGTCGGAGGCGCTGAGCGCCCGCTTGCCTGGACGTTGCAGCAACCCGATGCCGAGGAAGGTGACGCCGCCGCAGGCCACCGCGAGCCGTCCGCCGCGCAGCCCCAGGTACGTTCCCGCAGCTCCATCGGCCTCTCTCTCCGCCAGCACCTCCGCCGCCAGGATCTTCACCGGCGCGCCCCGCAGCTCGGCGGTCAATCCCGGCCAGGGGGTATAGGCGCGGAGGCGATGGTGGATTTCAAGCGCGGTGAGCGACCAGTCGACGCGCCCGCTCTCGCGGCTCAGGCGTGGCGCGTAAGTCGCCCCTTCCAGAGCTTGTGGGCGAGGGACGAGATCCCCCCGCTCGAGCCCTTGCAGGGTTCGCACCATGAGCCGGCCACCGGCCTCGGCCAGCCGCCGGGAGAGCTCGCCGGCCGTCTCCTCCGGGCCGATCTCCGTCGCCTCTTCGAGCAGGACGGGGCCCGTGTCGAGCCCCGCCTCCATCCGCATCGTGCTCACCCCCGTCCGCGGGTCGCCAGCCGCCATCGCGGCCTGAATCGGCGAGGCGCCGCGCCATCGCGGCAGCAGCGAGGCATGGAGATTGATGCAACCGAGCCGGGGCAGGTCGAGCAGGGCGCGCGGGAAGATCTGCCCGAAAGCAACCACCACGGCAACGTCGGGAGCCAGCGCCGCGAGGTCCTCCAGGAAGGCGGGATCGCGTACGCGCTCGGGCATTGCCACGGGCAGGTTCTGCTCGCGCGCCCAGCGCGCCACGGGGGGATCCTGCGGCCTCTGGCCCCGCCCCGCGGGACGCGCCGGCTGCGTCACGACACACACGGGCGCCCGCCCGGCCGCCACGAGGGCCGCGAGGGTGGAAACCGCAAATTCAGGCGTGCCGAAGAAGACGATCCGGTCGATCGCAGACATCCGCGCGAAGGATAGCACCGGCAAAAAAACATGGCCCGAGAGCATGAAAAGGGCGGTGCAGGGCACAACCGAAGACCCTGCTTCGACGCCTCAGAGCGCCCCCACCCAAGACCCTCACCCCTGCCCCTCTCCCGCCCCCTCCCAACCCCCCACACCGGGAGAGGGGAACCCGGTTGAAGCCGCCTCGCAGTTCTCCCTCTTCTCCCGGTGTGGGGGGTTGGGAGGGGGCGGGAGAAGAGGGTCGGGGTGATGAGGGTCTTGGGCGGGGGGAAGCT
>DATIOS010000609.1:0-7303 GCA_035472915.1 Thermoanaerobaculia bacterium | reverse complement strand
GCTGCACATAGAAGATGTAGGACCCGACCGCGGAGGCGACGATCAAAGGCAGGACCACGCCAAAGACCGCCACCTCGGCGCCGCCAAGCCGCCAGGCGGCTGCCAGCACCAACAGGTGAACGAGCAGCGCGAGCCCCGAATCGAAGTTCTGCCTGGGATGGCGCAGGAAGGGGCGCAGGCACATGCCGGAGAGGAACACCGTCCCATAGCCCGCCGCGATGGTGAGCGGATGGCGCGTCAACCGATAGTAGAGGCGCTGGCGGCCGGACATGCGGCGCCACTGCCCCGTCGTCACCACCGGATAGGAGCCGATGTGGGAGCCAGCGAGGCGCGCCGTGTGGAGATGGTGATAGTTGTGCGTCTCCCGCCAGATTCTGGGGGGATTGAGCGACAGGATGCCGAACAGGCGAAAAAGCGCCGAGGCGAACCGCGAGCCGCGCAGCAGCGAGCCGTGCATGTAGTCGTGAAAGAGCACGAAGCAACGGACGATCAACAGCCCGGCGAAGACCGCCAGCAGCGCCCGCGCCCAGATCGGCCCTGCCAACACGATGGCGGCGAGCGCCGCGGCGAGCAACGAGAAGGCCACCAGGGTGTGGCGCCAGCTCGCCGCCCGGTCCTCGCCGATGAACGGGCGGGTGGCCAGGATCAAGGCGCGCTCGGTCCGTTGCGCCGGCTGCGGCGACTCCATCGCCAGGTCAGGAAGGCTCATGCGGCGAGCAGTCTGTCACCTTGTCGCCCCCAGGGGAATCCCGCCTTAGACGCTAACTCTCAGTGAAGGCCCCCCTCCCAAGACCCTCATCACCCCGGCCCTCTTCTCCCGACCCCCTCCACCCCCTCACCGGGAGAAGAGGGAGAACAGCCTGCAAAAACGAGGGTGAAAAACAAGACCGCCCCAGCCGCGTTTCCCTCTCCCGGGGAGGGGGATTGGGGTGGTCGGGAGAGGGGCAGGGGTGAGGGTCTTGGGCGGGGGAGCTCTGAGGCAGCACAATCAGCGCCCCAGGGAATCCTCCGCTGCGGGGCCAGGCTCCGGCAGATAGCGCGGGGGCAACAGGGCGGCGATGCTGGACATGATGCCGCGGGTGGCGCCGTCCAGCGTGGAGACGTCCAGAGACTGGGAGGCCAGCGTGATCGGAGAGCCCAGACTGAGATGAACCTCGGCCCGGCGGAACCGGCGCCAGGCGGGCCAGATCCCCTCGGTTCCCCACACCGCCGCCGGAATCAGTGGCGCCCCGCTCTTGGCCGCCAGATAGGCGACGCCGTTCTTGCCCTCCCGCAGCTTGCCGTCCGGACTGCGGGTGCCCTCGATGGCGACCGCCACGCAGCCGCCGCCTTCTAGCACCGCGAGAAGAGCGCGCATCGCCGCCCGGTCCATCTGACCGCGGCGGATGAAAACGGCCCCTGTGGCAACCATCACCGGTCCGAAGAAAAAGTGGCGCCGGAGACGTTCTGCCGCCATCGGGCGCACCCGGAGCGGCAACATCGCGAGGACCATGGGCCCGTCGAAGTAGCTGAGGTGATTGATCGCCAGGATCGCCGGCCCCTGCGCCGGGCAGCGCTCCGGAGAGATCACATGCGGATGGCTCAAGGTCAGGAAAAGGAAGCGAATCACGCCCCGCACCAGGTCGTAGAGCAGGGGACGAAACCGTGGCTGACCGCTGGCTGCCGGAGGCTTTTTCGCCGTCATGCCCGCTGAAACCGGTTGGCTCGAAATCAGCTCGCCACCTGGTCCTGGATGGCGGCCACCAAGTCCCGCGCGCTCGTCATCTCCATGAGAAAGTCGTCGGAGAAGGCGATGCCGAGGCGCTTCTCCAAGCGGTCCACCAGCTCGAGGGTGGTGATGGAGTCGAGCCCCAGGGAGTCGAGATCCTCGAGTTTCGTGACCTTGCTGAACTCCGCGGCTCGCGCCGGAGCGACGGCTTCCAGCCCTCGCCGGATGTGCTCGATGATCGCTTCAGTCGTCAACGCGCCTCCTTGACCGGTCGAAACTGGGTACGAAAACGGGCCCATAAAGAACGGGCGATCTGTTGCGCCAGATCGGAGAAGCGGCCGCGCGAGGCGGTCATCCGCGAGCCCGTCGCCCCCAGCTCTCCATTCAGGTATAGCTCCCGGGTCTTGCGGCGCTGCACCTTACCCGACGAGGTCTTGGGCAGGCAATTCTTGCCGAGCAACACGACGTCGTTGGGCGCCAGGCCGGTCTCGGCCTGCACCACCCGCTTGATCTCTTTGATCAGCCTCTCCGCCTCGTCCGTCGCAGTCTCCAGGACGGTTGTCTCCAGAACGATCACCACCAACTCGGATTCCTCCCCGGGGACCGAGAAGGCCACCACGTTCCCCTGGCGAACGCCGGCCAGCTTGCCGACCGGCCATTCAAGGGACTGGGGATGGTAGTTGCGGCCATGGTAGATGATGAGGTCCTTGATCCGGCCGGTCACGTAGACATGGCCGTCCAGCAGGTAGCCAAGGTCGCCGGTGTAGAGCCAGCCGTCGCGGAACGTCGCCCGGGTGGCCAGCTCGTTGCGGAAATAACCGGCGGAGACCGACGGCCCGCCGATCAGGATTTCCCCCTCGACGCCGGCAGGGAGGTGCAGGCCCTCCTTGCCGGCGATGACGACCTGGTGGCCGGGAATCGGCACGCCGCAGGCCACGTGCGTCAAGGCCGGCTGGCCTTCCCGCGGCGGCGCGGCAACTCCTTCGCCCTGGAAGGTGGCGGCGTCGACGACGTTGAGGCGCAGGCCCTCGCTCATGGGCGTGAGCGACGCGGCCAGGGTCGCTTCCGCGCAGCCGTAGCCCGGGCGCACTAGGTCCGGCTGCAGGCCGGTGGCGGGCGAAAACCGCTGCGAGAAGGTGCGGAGGGTTTCGGCGTGAACCGGCTCGCCGCCGCAGCCCAGGACCTTCAGGCAGGAGAGGTCCCAGCCGGCGAGCTGCTCGGCTGTGGCGCGCCGGGCCACCAGTCCGTAGGCGAAGTTGGGCCCAAAGGAAATCGTGGCGCGATGGCGGTGGATGGTCTCCATCCAGACCGTGGGATCGCGCAGGAATCGCAGGGTCGGGATGAAGACGACCGAAACTCCGAAGCACAGCGGGGCGACGACGAAACCGATGAGGCCCATGTCGTGGTAGAGCGGCAGCCAGGTCACGCCCAAGTCCTTCAGCGGATCGGCCTGGAGTCCGCCGGGGCCGAGAATCCCTTGGCTGTTGGCGATGAGACAGCGATGGCTGATCATGACGCCCTTCGAATCGGCGGTGGAGCCCGAGGTGTACTGCAGGAAGGCGATGTCGTCAGGATCGAGCTCGGGATACTCCGGGGCCGGGTGCTCCCGCTCCAGGTGCTTGTCGGTGATGAGCCGTTCGAGGGAAGGAACCTCGCCGACGAGCGCCCAGAGCACGCTCTCCAGCCGTCGCGAGGCGAAGAGCATCCGCGCCTCGCAGGACTCCAGCAGCCCGCCGATCCGCTCACTGTAGGAGGCGAAGTTGCCGAGGCCCAGAGGGGGGTAGAACGGCACCGGGATGACACCCACCCGCAGGCTCGCCAGGAAGGTGAGAACGAAATCCTCCGGCTCGATGACCACCATGCCGAGGCGGTCGCCCTTGCGCAGCCCGAGAGCTTGCAGGGCCCCAGCCCGCCGGGCGGTCTCCTCGGCAATCTGGACGAAGGAGAAGAATGTCTCGTCGCCCTTCAGATCCTGGAAGGTACAACCATGGCCGGGCCAGAGCGCCGCGGCCCGCACGATCGCCTCCGCCATCGTGCGGATGTCCAGCGGACGGATAGCCGGTTGCTGGGAGAGGTGCTGAACCTCTGTTTCTAAAGTCGAAAAACTCATCCAGATCTCTTGCTCCAGGATGGTACACCGGAGGGCCGGAAGCGGCAAAACGGGGGACAGCGGCGCAGGCGAGCGGTCGCGTTACCAGTTCTTAGAATAAGGTGTTACATTCGGATACGAGAATCACCAAGCCAACCGACTCGCATTCCGATCCCTCCTCGGGAGCAGGGGAACGTATTGTCAACGTATATACGCCGTAGTAGAATAGGCGGCGAGGAGGTTACCCATGAGCGGAACGGCCTCCGGTTCATCTGGGATGGCGGGAAGGCTGAGTCCAATCTACGCAAGCACGGCATCTCCTTTGAAACGGCCTGCGAGCTCTTCTTCGATCCGTTCGTCCATCTCCTGCAATCGGAGATGCTAGGCGGCGAAGAACGAGAGGCAGCGATTGGGATGACGGAGGGCTGGCGGCTGCTTGTTGTCGTCTACACCTTCAGGTCCGAGTCCATCCGAGTCATCTCTGCTAGACCTGCCACCTTGCGAGAAAGGAAGCACTATGAAAGCACAGCAGATCCGTGAACGGCTTCAGAAGGACCGCCCCATGGAGACCATCAGCATCCGGATGCCTGAGGACGTGCTGACGGATCTCAAGCGCGTGGCTCCCCTCCTGGGTTTCTCGGGGTATCAGCCGCTCATCCGCGCCTATATCGGACAGGGCCTGCGGCAGGATCTCGAGCGGCTCGAACGGAACCCGGGGCTCGAACGGCTGGTGGAGAGCTTGCGCCAGCAGGGCGTCGACGAAGAGGTCATCAATGCCGCCGTCGCGGAGATGAGACCGACTTGATGGTCTGAGCTCCTACCTTTTCTTAGCAGCCGACTGCTGGCCCGTCCCCGGAGCCGTCAACAGCTTGAGCGGCTTTCGCGGCACGAGGCCTGCTTCGCGCTGCCAGGCAGCCATTTCTTCGAAGGTCCAGGTGCCGGACTGGCTGGTGAGGGCGAAGTAGAGATTGAGGAGGGCGCCGATCTGGCCTGCTTCGCCGGGCGATCTTGGACGGAAGAGCTCCTGAATGACGAAGACTCCGCCGGGACGCAGAGATCTTGCGACGCGCTTCGCCAGGGCGCGGTTGGTGGCCTCGTCGAAGTGGTGGACGAGGTTGGAAACGAAGACCACGTCCCAGGCTTCCGTGCCGAGATCGTCCGTCAGCGTGTTGCCGATGCGGTGGACGACGCGGTCGCCCATCTCTTCCCTCGCCAGCAGGGGCGCAGCGTGCTCCACGGCCTCGGCCAGGTCCAGGATCACCGCATGCAGCCCCGGATGCCGGCGGCAGATCGCCGCCGAGAGAAGCCCGTGGGAACCGCCGATATCCAGAAAATCCCTGGCCCCTTTCGGCACTGGCGTGCGCCGCGCGACTTCGGGTACCCAGGTCGAGACCGTAGCCCTCATCCCCCGCTGGTAGATTCCCCACTCTTCAGGCGTCAGCGAGGCGTGGAAGTCCAGAGGCCTGCCGGTGTTCAGGAAGTCGCCGGTGCGCGAGAGGAAGTCCCACTCGAGAAAAAGGAGAAGCATCTTGTCCCGCAACGACTGGCCTGCGTCGGCCAGCAGCCACTTGCGCGACGTGCGCGTCAGTGAGTAGCGTCCAGCGCCGAAACGCAGGTACTCGCAACCGGCAAGAGCCTCCAGAAGCTTGCGGGTGGCACGCGGCTCGCCGCCGCAGCGGGCGGCGATCTCCTCGGCGGTGAGCGGTCCGCCCGCCAGAGAATCGAAAACTCCGAGCCGCGTCCCCTCCATCACCGCCCGCGCCAAAAGGATGGCGACATGCGTGTCCAGCAGCGGCACCGGCAGCAGGCCCAGAATCGCCCCGGTCAATTCGACCGGATTCTGGGGAATCCCTCCCAACTTCATGCTGGGTATCCTTTCAAGATGCGCCGCATCCTCCCACGCAACGGCGAAGTCAGGATCACGGAGCCGTTACCACGCGCAGAAGGCGAAGGCGAGGCGCGGAAACTTGGCCCGAGCCACCAATTTCGATGAGGCATACAGGCCGGAAGGGTATTGTCGAAAGACGGACCGACTGGATTCGGTCGAGATCGAAGCGCGAAATCAAGAGGTCTCTGTCCGCAGCGTCGCATTGATTCGGAGGTTCCAGCGTTTCAGGACCGGACCTTGGGTTCCAGCGCTCGGATCGAGAAGAGAAACGCCGGAGCTCATTCCCTCCCGACAGGCTTGGCTCAGCTCCGGCGCGTCGATAATCAGACTCTCGAGCAGGTAGCCAAGACGTTTCCAGACCGTGCGGTTGCCCAGCCGGGTCGCATACTCTTGGAGGCAGCGATCATCGCGGTGTTCGCCTCCGAAATAGGCCGTGACGATCTCGGCGACGTGACGGATGCCTCCTCCAAGAGCTGGGTCGTCGAGAAGGTCGACCATCGTACGCGAGGGGTCGGAGACCTCGATCTGGTTCTGTCCTCGCCAGACGGCCTTGGTGCCAAACAGCCGATCCGGAGACACGGTCTTGGCCAGGAAACGTGTGCCTTGGATCTCCTGGACGCGATGGCGCAGGCGCCGTGCGGTGACCACCTGGATGTCGCGAAAAATCTGCTCCGTGAGCCCCCACTGCTCGCACGCAGTCCACCCGGCGAGGTAGCCGGGCACAAAGACTCGCGCTGCCACCACCCATGGATCCTCGCGCCACTCCCCGGGTCGCTCCGCGCCCAGCGGCACGGTGATATAGGCATCACGGCGTACTCTGCTGAGCCATCCCCGACCCGCAAGATAGGCGAGAAGTCGCCGTGCCCGGGTCCGGTCGAGCCGGAACAGCTCAGCGGATTCTGCGACCGAGAAGGGACCCTGGAACCTCCGATGAAGCTCGTCGACTCGCCTGCGATGGGTCTCGGAGATTCCGCCAGTAGCCGACATGGCGGGATAAGGATAGCGCAGAAAGTCCCATCCAAGTGAATCTTCTACGCCATGACCAACTTCTTACCTAACGACGGCCTTCCATGAACCGCCGCAGCGCGCGGTTGACCAGCACGGGGTCGCCGGCGGCTTCGGGGCCGAAGGCGATCCCCACGGTGTCCCCCTCGCGCCAGGAAACGTTGCCGTTGACGTCCAGGATGGTCGGCTCGCCGGGCCGGCCGAGCCGGAAGCGAAGGGGCAAGCCCGTCTGCCAGGTCGCCGGCACGCCGGAGAGGCCGACGCCGCCCAGGGAGAGGTTCTCCAACATCACCGACAGCCGCGCGCCGTCCTCCAACTCCAGCACCGCGGGCACGCCCAGGCGGATGCGCACGTCCCGCTGGCCGGCGAGACCCAGCAGGGCGGAGACGTTCATGCCGTGACGGCGGATCACCTCGGCTCGCAGCTTGAGCTCCAGGGCGGGATTGTCGCGCAGCAGCTTGATGAGGTCGGATTTCTCCACCCGCAGCAGGACGGCAGGCGCCGCCGTGCGGGCCGAAGCGTAACGCCGGGCCTTGTCGTTGAGCAGACCCATTTCGCCGAAGAACCCACCCGTTTCCACCCGCGCCATCACTTGCTGGGGCTTTCCCACCTC
>DATIOS010000608.1:0-13514 GCA_035472915.1 Thermoanaerobaculia bacterium | reverse complement strand
CCGCTCGTCGCCCTCTGGGTGCTCGGTCGCCTCGATCTGTTGCGCGACCTTTTTCAAGAAGCTCTTATCCCAAGTGCCGTCGAAGCCGAGTTCCTGGCAACCCAAACGGTTTCGCGCCAGGCAGCCCTCGCCAGCGCTCCGTGGGTGAGGAGCGTTACCCTGGAGAATCCGCGAAGAGCACTGGCCTACGCCGGCTTGGACGAAGGTGAGGCCGAGGTTCTGGCACTGGCAGAGGAACGGGAAGCCCGGCTGACGATTCTCGACGAGAAGAAAGCACGCCGCTACGCGGAGCGAATGGGTCTGAGATTGACAGGAACCTTGGGGGTCCTGTTGCTGGCGAAAGAGGCAGGGCTGATCGAAGCCGTCGCCCCCTGGATGTCGAAGCTTCAGGAAGGAGGCCTCTTCCTCTCTCCTGGCCTGGTGCGAGAGACCCTAAAGATTGCAGGAGAGGTCGAGACCTAACCGCTCAAGCAGGAGATCGGCTTTATGGCTGAGGTCACGCTCAAGGGGATCAAGAAGTCGTATGGCCCGGTCACGGTCATCCCTGATTTCGATCTCGACATCAAGGACCACGAGTTCATGGTTCTGGTAGGCCCCTCCGGTTGCGGCAAATCCACGGCGCTGCGCATGATCGCCGGGCTGGAGGAGATCTCGGGCGGCACCATCGAGATCGGCGGCCGGGTGGTCAACGACGTGCCTCCCAAGGACCGCGACATCGCCATGGTGTTCCAGAGCTACGCGCTCTACCCCCACATGACGGTGAAGGAGAACATGGAGTTTGGCCTCAAGATCCGCAAGACCCCCCGCGAGGAGATGAACCGCCGGGTGGGGGAGGCGGCGCAGATCCTCGGCATCCTCGAGTTTCTCGACCGCAAGCCCAAACAGCTTTCCGGCGGCCAGCGCCAGCGCGTGGCGCTCGGCCGCGCGATCGTGCGCAAGCCGGCCGTGTTCCTCTTCGACGAGCCGCTGTCGAACCTCGACGCCAAGCTGCGGGTGCAGACGCGAGCCGAGATCTCGAAGCTGCAAAAAACTCTGAAGACCACCACGGTCTACGTCACCCACGATCAGATCGAAGCGATGACCATGGGCGACCGCATCGCCGTAATGAAGCTCGGCGAGCTCCAGCAGGTGGGCTCGCCGCTCGAGGTCTACGATCGCCCCTCCAACCTGTTCGTGGCCAGCTTCATCGGCACGCCGCCGATGAACTTCGTACCCGCGACGATCTCCGAGGGTGCCATGGGCGCCGCAGAAGGTGCGGCCGTGGCTGCCTCCGGGTTCACGATTCCCGTTCCCGAGGCCTTCCGGGAAATCGCTTCGTCACGCCAAGGCCAGAAAGTCGTGCTCGGCGTGCGGCCGGAGAATATTCGCGAGGCGCCCCGCGCCCCGGCGGACCAGGTGGTTTCCATTACCGTCAAAGTGGAGTTCGTGGAGCCCTTGGGGCACGAGGTGATCGTGCACGGCCGGGTGGGCGACGATCTGCTGGTGGCCAAGGTGGAACCGCACCGGGCGCCCGTGATGGGCGACGAGGTGCGGCTGGTGATCGAAGTGAACGCGTGCCACCTCTTCGACGCCACGAGCGAGAAGCGGCTAGGGACTTGAAAACTGACTGATTTACCTCGATAGAAAAAGTCTCTAGGAAGAGGTCGCCACAGAGCCGGCGTCGTCACCACAACCATCGGTACAATTGAGATTGGTGAAGAGGTGCTCGCTGATGGCGCCGCCGGCTTGAATCACAACCGTGGTAGAAGGCCCGTTCGCCGAGTCGATCGACCAGCGGTGCACGCCTGGCGGCAGAGTCAGGGTGAGCTTGCCAAAGACCGGTAGCTCACCCGCCAGCGTCCCGTCGACGTAGACGTCGATTGGGGGGTAAGGAGCAGGCGAGCAGGCGCATCCACTGTCATCGAAAACGAGACGCCCGGTCGTGGGCGGCGGTCCCGGCGAGGTCGGTGTCGAGCCCCCGCAGCGCAGCAGAAGAAGAGAAGCAGCGACGGTGGCGGCGAGGAAAAGTGACCGTTTCATTCCAGTGTCTCATAGCGACCGAGTATCGCAGTCTCGCCGAGGGCCTACCAGAGCATGTTCATGCGTCGCGGGTTTGTACAACGGGACGCCCTCCCGGTTCGCCGGCCCGTCCGGCCCAACGGGCCGGGAGAACGGAGCCCAGGGCTGAGGCCGCAGGCCGATGCCCTGGGTGGAGAGATTGACAATGCGATGCGGCCTGAAGGGCCGCGAGACCGTTGGGCCAGCAAAGGAACGCACGAAGCTTTCAGTCGGGTTCTCGCGGCCCTTCAGGCCGCAAGGATGGGGTGCCCTTTTTACCCAGGGCATCGGCCTTCGGCCTCAGCCCTGGGCTTGGGTCTCTCGGCCCGTTGGGCCGAAGGATAGATCGACTGACGAGGTGCCTTTCTTCTGGCTAGCAGGTTGATGAAGAATCATCCGGAACCTTCCGGCGTCAAACCCGCACCTGCCGGTGACGATCCACCCAGTAGCCCCAGATCACCAGCAGCCACAACGCCTGGGCTCCCCAAGCCACGGCGGTGGCGCTGGGCGGCGGCGGGCCGAACAGGTTGCCGATGTACACAGCTGCAAGAAAGCCGACAAGCCCCCAGAACCCGAATTTCCCCCGGCGGTCGCGGGCCACCGTGAATCGCGCATAGACCCCCACGCCAACGGCGAACAGAAGCAACTCGATCGCCACGGTCGCCGGCAGCGAATCCCACAGATCGAGCCCCAGTCGCGCGGATCCGCCGATCGTCACCGGCATGTCCGGACGGTGAGTGAGGACGTCCAGAATCCAGTGGCTTACCACGAGAGCCGCCAGCACCACGCCGGCCAGCAGGCGCGATCTTCGGATCAACATGTAGGCCGCGCCGAAGACGATCCCCCAAATCAGCAGTGCGACGAGGCTGTGTGAGTACGGATAGCTGACGAACGTCAAGGGAGTGACGGCCGTGTCGCCGGGCTGGACCTTGACGACCTCGACTCCGAGGAGGAGGAGCGTCGGCCAGAGGAGATCGGCGAGCTGGCAGGCCAGGAACAGGGTGCCGAGAGACACCGCCGGAGCCGCCCGTTTGGCTCCAAGGCCGAGCGCGAAATGTCCGATGAACATGAGGCCTACTGTACAATGGGCGCCTCTCGGTTCGCCTGGAGGCTATTTCCTACAATTCAATGCGGTGCGCAATGCCGCTCAGCTCTCCTCAGCGCTCCAGATCTCTCCCAGCACCCGCTGGAAGTTGCCGCCCAGGATGAGCTCGATGGCGTGATCGCTGTAGCCGCGGCGGATGAGACCCTCGGTGAGGTCGAAGACACGGCGGGCCGGCGCGAGACCCTGCACGGCGTAACGGGCGAGCGGCCGGCCGGTGGCCGGATCGGCGGCGGCGAGATCGACGTCGCTGCCGATTCCCACATGCTCGACCCCCACCGTGCGGGCCACGTGGTCGAAGTGGTTCAGCAGGTCCTCGACCGTCGCATGGCGGCGCGGACTGACGAAGGCGGCCACGGCCGTGATGCCCATCACGCCGCCCCGTGCGGCCAGGGCTCGCAGCACCGCGTCCGACTTGCACCGCGGATGGGACACCAGGGCGCGGCAGTTGGAGTGGGTGACGAGCACCGGCCGGGCGGACAGCGCGATGGCGTCCAGGCAGGTGCGCTCGGAGCAGTGAGAAACGTCCACGGCCATGCCGACCTGGTTCATGGCCGCGACCACCTGAGCGCCAAAATCCGTGAGGCCCGAGTCCTGCTCCTCGAAGCAGCCGCAACCGAACCGGTCGCGAGTGTTGTAGGTGAGTTGGGAGACCTTCTGCCCCAAATCCGAGAATCTCGCCACGTCGTCGACCGTGCGGAAGTGGTCGGAGCTCTGAAAGCCCACCAGGATCCCGATTTTGCCGCGGCTCCGTATCTGTTCGAAATCGGCGGCTTCACCAATTCGCACCAAGGAGTCGGCGCGCTGGGTGAGGAGGCGGTTCCAGCCTTGCAGCCAACCGAGAGCCGCTTGGTACGGATTGGGATCATCGGGATCCACCGCGGGGTGGAACACCCGCACGCCGGAGTCCCGAAGTTTCTGGAGATCGGAGCTGCCGAAGGCTCTTGGATCACGCTGCCAGGCGTAGAGCTTGGGCCAATCCAAGGTCAGCAGGCCGAGCATGTCGATGACCATCGACCGCCCGACCAGCTCGACGGCGCGGGAGGAGTACCCGCGTCGGGTGTCGGCGAAAAGGTTGTAGCGTCCCCGGCTGATCATCGGACCGGCGAGGACTCCGGTCCCGGCGAGCAAGCCCGCGCGTAAAAACTCCCTGCGATTCAACGTCTTCCTGCCTTGAAAGTGGCAGGATTCTACACAGAAGCGACGCGGAAGGCTAGAGGTTATTCAAGAATGTGGCTTTTCCCCGCTCGAAGCGCAGGGCGGGATTGGCGCGGAGCTGCTGGAGGAAGGTGGCGATCTCGCGGGCGAGCTCGGCGGTGACCCGCTCGCGCTGGGCCGCCTTCTGGAAGAAAAGGAGCGCGGCCAGCGCCTCTCGCGGCACGTCCTGCGAGTGGAAAATGCTCGCCATTTGCAGCGACAGCTCCTTGACCTCGGCGGCGCAGCCGTTGCGAGCGTAGAGCTCCGTCAGCTCGAGGGTGACCAGCGCGGCGTCGTAGGCCATGTCGCGATCGATGAAGTCCTGCCGCAGCCCGCCCAGGATCTCCATCGCCTCTTCCGAGCGGCCGAGGCCGGCAGCGATCTTGCCCTCCGCCCAGCGCAAGCGGATCAAGTCGAGAGGATTGCCGAGCTCACGGCAGAGGGCAACGACTCCGGGGAGCCGGCCGGCGGCCTCCTCGTGACGCTCGACGGTCGTCAGGTCCCACAAGAGGTTGTGCCGCAGGCAGAGGACCAGGCGCGGATCGCGTTCCATCCTCACCATCCCCTCCGCCTGCTCGAGCAGCTCGATGGACTTCTCGGGCTCGTTCATCTCGGCCAGCGCCAAGGCCTTGGTCACCAGGGCCCTGCCGGCCAGATGCGCGTCCTTGTGCTCCGGACGGTCGCCCTGTTGGTGAATTGCATAGATGCGGTCGAGGAGGGCGAAGGCCTCGGGGAAGCGGCGCTGGGCGATGCGCAGCGAGGCCTTGAGGTCGAGGACCACCGGCTCGTAGCCGAGACAGTCGCCGAGCGCCGCCTCGCCCGCCTCCCACCAGGCTTCGGCGATGGCGAACGACTCTTCCGCACTGCGCAGGTCGCCGAGCACGCGGCGGGCGTTGCCGTCGTGCGCCCAGGCATAGCCGCGAAGCTGATAAAGACGGCGATCGGTAACCGGCTCGTCGTCCTTCAAAAGGTCTGAGACGAGCACGGCGATCTCGGCCCGCTCCACCGCCCGCGCCGCGTCGACCGTGGCCAACCGGAGGCTTTCCTCGCAGAGGAGCTCGCAGAACCCCCAGGTCAGGTAGCGGCGGTGGGTGCGGACGAGGTAGTACTGATCCTCAAACCGAAGCGGCTCGAGGTCGGCCCAGAGCTCACAGGCTTCAGCCCGGGACGTAACAAGAGCGTTTAAGGAATCGACCATGAATCAGTCCGTTTCGGCTTGGAGTCAATATTGTTGCCTAACTGTTGCCTACTCTCACCTTGCTCTCGCGATGCCAGTCTAGCCGTTCGGATCGAGATGACCCCCGTTGTCGGGCGGTGGGTCCGTCTGGTTGAGCCCATTGGGATCGAGCCGGCCTCCGTTGTCCGTCGAGTCTTTTGCCGTTGCCGAGCCGATTGGGCTGGCGCCGAAACGTCCCGTCACGATATTCGCAAGCAAGTTATATACCATGCTGAAGAATCCCGCGTTGTGCGAAACCGTGCTCGCGGAAGGGGGACTCTGGGTTACCCAGTCGAAGGGGCGGGCTTGGATGAGCCCGGGGGCCAGCAACGCGATGACGGCAACGGTCACCGTGGCGCGACGAAGAGCGGAGCACATGGCCTATCTCCTTTAATTGGCGGCGGCTGAGTCGCTCCACACCCTCCCGGGATCAGCCGCCACCATGGTCGCAAGGTCCTCTGAGCAATAAGCAGGCCAACTTCTGGGAAAGAATCGCCACGACAATGTTTTGCTGCCGCTGTTGACAACTCGCGACACTCTTTTCTCACTAATCACTGTAAAATTTCTCATCGGCATCTGCCGTTCTTTGCAGAAGAGGCACCCGTCTTGCACCTCCAGCGGGCCATGCAGTAGAGTCCGCTTGTGACGACTTTCACAAAGTCCCTTGAACACCGGACGGCGGTCGGATATGTTCGCCGGCTGGGAGGATAAGGGAGGGCGGCCCATGCAGATCTTCCACCGCAGCACGAACACGATCGCCAAGGTCAGCATCTTCGGCTCGATCTTCTTCCTGGCGATCTTCGCCTGGGTCTACTCGGAGCTGCTGCGCTCGTCGTACGTGACGGGCCAGGGTGTGGTGAAGAAGCAGCCGGTGCCGTTCAGCCATCAGCACCACGTTGCCGGCCTCGGCATCGACTGCCGCTACTGCCACACTTCCGTCGAGCGCTCCGCCTTCGCCGGCATTCCGCCCACCGAGACGTGCATGAACTGCCACCGGCAGATCTGGACGAACGCCGAGCTGCTGGATCCCATCCGGGCCAGCTACCGCGACAACATCCCCGTACAGTGGACGCGGATCAACGACCTGCCGGACTACGTCTACTTCAATCACTCCGTGCACATCGCCAAGGGGATGGGATGCGTCACCTGCCACGGGCCGGTGAACAAGATGCAGCTGACCTTCCAGCACGCCTCGTTGCAGATGGAGTGGTGCGTCAGTTGCCACCGCGACCCGGCCCCGAACGTGCGGCCGCGGGACGAGGTCTTCAACATCGACTGGCAGCCGCCGGCGGATGCGGGGGAGGCCAGGGTGCTCCAGGCGAAGCTGGTGAAGCAGTACAACGTCAGGTCCCTTACGAGTTGCTCCACCTGCCACCGCTAGAAATCGAGAGCGAGCGAATTCGATGGATATCAACCAGCAAGGCAAGTGCGGCGCCGAGCCAGCCTCTGCGCAGGAACCGGCCCGGCTCGACCTCGAGACGGTGCGGGAGCGGCTGCGGACGAAAAAGGGCCCGGAGTTCTGGCGCAGCCTCGACGAGCTGGCGGCGGCACCCGAGTTCGCGGACCTGCTGCACCGCGAGTTCCCACGCCATGCCTCGGAATGGACGGACAGTGCGGACGGCGTGTCGCGGCGGGGCTTCCTGCAGCTCGCGAGCGCTTCGCTGGCCCTCGCCGGGTTGACCGCCTGCACCCGCCAGCCCACCGAAACGATCGTTCCCTACGTCAAGCAGCCGGAGCAGCTGGTGCCGGGCAAGCCGCTGTTCTTCGCCACCGCCCTCACTGTGGGCGGCTACGCGACGGGAGTGCTCGCCGAGAGCCACCAGGGGCGGCCGACGAAGATCGAAGGCAATCCGGACCACCCGGCGAGCCTGGGAGCGACGGACGTCTTCGCCCAGGCTGCGGTGCTCTCCCTCTACGATCCCGAGCGCTCACAGACGATTCTCCACTCCGGCCGCCCCGCCACCTGGGGCGGCTTCGTCAGCGAAACGGGCGGAGCGTTGCGAGCCCTCCAGGCGCTGGGCGGCGACGGCCTGCGCATCCTCACCGGCACGGTCACGTCGCCGACTCTCGCGGCGCAGATCCAGGGCCTCTTGAAAACCTATCCGAAGGCCTGCTGGCATCGCTGGGAACCCGCCGAGCCCAACAATTCCTTCACGGCGGCGGTGCGGGCCTTCGGCCGGCCGCTCGCGGCCCGCTACGACCTCACCCAGGCCAAAGTGGTGGTTACGCTCAACGCCGACGTGCTGGCCGAGGGCCCGGGCGCCGTGCGCTACGCCCGCCAGTTCGCGGATGGCCGCAGGGTGCGCAAGGAACATCTGCAAAAGCCGGAGATGAATCGCCTCTACGCGGTGGAGAGCTTCCCGACCGCGACCGGCACCATCGCCGATCACCGGCTCCAGCTTTCGCCTCCGCAGGTGGAGGTCTTTGCCCTCGCCCTCGCGCAAGCCCTTGGCGCGGCGACAGCGGCGAACGGAAATGGCTCTACCCTCGCCGATCCCAAAGCCCAGACGTGGATGCATGCCGCGGCCGGCGACCTCAAGGCCAACGCCGGCGCCTCTCTGGTGGTAGCCGATCCATACGGATCTCCCGCCCTTCAGGTCCTCGTCCACGCCATCAACCAGGCGCTCGGCAACGCCGGCAAGACCGTCGTCTACACCGAGCCCGTCGAGGTCGACCCGGTCGATTCCGTGCAGTCGCTGAACGAGCTGGTGGCCGACATGAACGCCGGCAAGGTGGATGCGCTGCTGATGCTGGACGGCGTCAATCCCGTCTACTCCGCGCCCGCCGACCTGCCGTTCGCGGAGGGGCTGAAGAAGGTGCGGGTGGCGATCCATCACGGCCTCCACGAGGACGAGACCTCCGGCTACTGCGGCTGGCACCTGAACGCCGCCCACGAGCTCGAAGCGTGGGGCGACGCCCGTGCTTTCGATGGTACGTTCAGCATCCTCCAGCCGCTGATCGAGCCGCTCTACGGTGGCAAGACGGCCATCGAGGTCTTGGCGGCTCTCGCCGGCAAGCCGGATTCCACGAGCTACGACCTGGTCCGCGAGACCTGGACCCCTCGCCTAACGGGCATTGCCCTTCCCACAACCACCGATCCCGGCGGCGTCACGACGTCGCTCGGCTTCGGCACGCTGCCCGGCACGATGAAGCAGCCGGACTCCGCGGCGACGGCGCCAACCAACGTGACGACCCCTGCGGCGGCGGCCTTCGACGCGGCGTTCCGGCGGGTCCTCCTTGCCGGACTCGTCGCCGGCACCCAGGCGCCGCCGGTCTCCGCGGCCGTCGCGGGCGCCGCCGTGACGCAGGCGGCGAATGAAATCTCCGCCGACGCCGCGAGCTCGACGCCGGGGCGGCTCACCCTCCTCGTCCGGCCCGATCCCACCATCCGCGACGGCAGCCTCGCCAGCAACGCCTGGCTCCAGGAGCTGCCCAAGCCGATCTCCAAGCTGACCTGGGACAACGCCCTCATGCTGTCGCCGCGGACCGCCCAGCGGCTCAAGCTGGAGATGGAGGAGATGGCCGAAGTGGCGGTGGCCGGCCGGAAGATCCAGGCGGCGGTGTGGATCCAGCCCGGCCTGGCGGACGACACCGCCCTGCTGCACCTCGGCTACGGCCGGCAGAACGCCGGCAAAGCAACCGGGGCCGGCTTCAACGCCTATCCACTGCGCACCTCGCAGGCGCTGTGGGCGGCCTCGGGTGTAGAGCTGAAGGGTTTGGGCGGACGCTATCCGCTGGCCAGCACCCAGAACCATCACCTTCTGGATCCGGGCTGGAGCGAGATGAAGCTGGCGAGCGAGGAGGCCGAGAAGCGCGAGGTGATCCGCCACGGCACCCTGGATCAGTACCGCAAGAATCCGAGCTTCATCCAGGAGGCGCGCGAGAAGCCGGCGGACGACGAGTCGATGTTCGCCCGCCACCCCTACGAGGGGCACGCCTGGGGCATGTCCATCGACCTGAGCGTCTGCACCGGTTGCAGCTCCTGCGTCGTGGCCTGCCAGTCGGAGAACAACATCCCGGTGGTGGGCAAGGAGCAGGTGCTGAAGCATCGCGCCATGCACTGGCTGCGTATCGACCGCTACTTCTCGGGCGAGATCGACGAGCCGACCGTCCATCACCAGCCGGTGCCCTGCATGCAGTGCGAGAACGCCCCCTGCGAAGTGGTCTGCCCGGTGGCGGCGACATCGCACAGCGACGAGGGGCTGAACGACATGGTCTACAACCGTTGCGTCGGCACCCGCTACTGCTCCAACAACTGCCCCTACAAGGTGCGGCGATTCAACTTCCTGCGCTACAGCGACCGCACGACGCCGGTGCTGGCGCTGCTGGAGAACCCGGATGTGACGGTGCGCATGCGCGGCGTCATGGAGAAGTGCACCTACTGCGTGCAGCGCATCGAGGAGGCGAAGATCGAGTCCAAGGTCGAGGGGCGGCCCATTCCCACCAACTGGCTGAAGACGGCGTGCCAGCAGTCGTGCCCGACCCAGGCCATCGTCTTCGGCGACATCAACGATCCGGCGGCGGAGGTGACGAAGCTCAAGGCCGAGCCGCTCAACTACGGCCTGCTCGAGGAGCTCAACACGCGGCCGCGCACCACCTACCTGGCGAAGCTGCGCAACCCCAACCCCCTTCTCGAAGGGACCGAAGGAACCGCAGGGGCCGAAGGAGCCGTGCATGGCCACTCTTGAAGACGGCGGCCTGGAGCCGCGGGCGGTGCCCTACAAGCCTCCGGTCGTGGCGCCGGGCCACACCACGGCGAGCGTCACCGACAAGATCAGCGAAGTAGTGCTGCAACGCACGCCCCGGTGGTGGTACCTGGGCTTCGGCATCTCGTTCCTGATCATGATGATGTTCCTCACCGCGGTGACCTGGCTGTTCGCCAAGGGCGTGGGCATCTGGGGGGTCAACGAGCCGGTGGGCTGGGGCTTCGCCATCGTCAACTTCGTCTGGTGGATCGGCATCGGCCACGCCGGCACCTTGATCTCCGCCATCCTCCTGCTGCTGCGCCAGGAGTGGCGCACCTCGATCAACCGCTTCGCCGAGGCGATGACGCTCTTCGCCGTGGCCTGCGCCGGCATGTTCCCCGTCCTCCACCTCGGCCGGCCCTGGCTCGCCTACTGGCTGTTTCCCTATCCCAATACCATGGGGCTGTGGCCGCAGTTCAGGAGCCCGCTGATCTGGGACGTGTTCGCGGTGTCGACCTACGCCACGGTGTCCGCCCTGTTCTGGTACGTGGGCCTGATCCCCGACCTCGCGACGCTGCGCGACCGTTCGAAGAAGCGCATCGCCCAGATCATCTACGGCTTCGGCGCCATGGGCTGGCGCGGCTCGGCGGCGCACTGGCACAACTACGAGACGGCCTACCTGCTGCTGGCCGGCCTCGCGACGCCGCTGGTGGTCTCGGTGCACACGGTGGTTTCCTTCGACTTCGCCATCGGCATCGTGCCCGGCTGGCACGCCACCATCTTCCCGCCCTACTTCGTGGCCGGCGCCATCTACGCCGGCTTCGCCATGGTGCTGACGCTGACCATTCCGCTGCGCGCCATCTTCCACATGCAGGACTTCATCACCATCCGCCACTTGCAGAACATGGGCAAGGTGATGCTGGCGACCGGCCTGATCGTCGTCTACGGCTACGCCACGGAGTTCTTCTTCGCCTGGTACTCCGGCCACCACATCGAGCGGTTCACCTTCCTCAACCGGGTCACCGGACCTTACAGGTACTACTGGTTCAGCCTCGTGGTGTGCAACCTCCTGGCGCCCCAGGCGCTGTGGCTGCGCAAGGTCCGCAGCTCGGCGCTCGGCCTCTTCATCGTCGCCATGTTCGTCAACGCCGGCATGTGGATCGAGCGTTTCGTGATCGTCATCACCAGTTTGCACCGCGATTTCCTGCCGTCGTCCTGGGGCATGTACCGCGGCACGATGTGGGACTGGATGACGTTCATCGGCACAGGCGGCCTGTTCCTCTCCCTGCTCTTTCTCTTCATCCGGTTCCTGCCGATGATCTCCATCTTCGAGATGCGGACCATGGTGCCCGGAACACGAGGAAGCGAGATGACGGAGGTCCCGCGATGAGCGCGCAAGCTCACCCCAAGGATCCGCAACCGGTGATCCACGGTCTGATGGCCGAGTTCAACTCGGCCGACGACCTGATCGCTGCTGCACGCCAGACTCACGACGCCGGCTACAGCCAAGTGGACGCCTACATGCCGTACCCGATCGAGGAGGTGTCCGAGGCGCTGGGCCATCACCGCTCCAAGCTGCCGTTGATCGTTCTCCTCGGCGGCATTCTGGGCGGCCTGGGCGGTTACAGCCTGCAGTTCTGGGTGGCGACGATCGCCTACCCGATGAACATCGGCGGCCGGCCGTTCCATAGCTGGCCGGCGTTCATCGTGCCGACGTTCGAGTGCACCATCCTGGCGGCGGCGCTCTTCGCCGTGCTCGGCATGTTCGCCTTGAACGGCCTGCCGCACCCCTATCACCCGGTGTTCAACGTGCCGCGCTTCGCCCTCGCCTCGCGCGACCGCTACTTCCTGGTCGTCGAAGCGCGGGACCCGAAGTTCGACCGCGCCGGCACCGAGCGCTTTCTCACCGGCCTCAAAGCGAGCGAGGTGTTCGAAGTTGAGCGCTGAGACCCGAACAGTCCCCATTAAAGCGCGTCCCGGTGTCAGGCGCCTTCTGCTGGCGTCCGTTCTCCTTGTCGCTGTTCTTGCCGGGGGCTGCCGGCAGAACATGCACGACCAACACAAGGTGAAGACCCTCGGGGCGAGCGACTTCTTTGCGGACGGCCAGGGCGCGCGGCCGATTCCGGCTCACACCGTGGCGCGGGGCGACCTGCGCGAAGGCTGGGCCTACACCGGCGTCGACGCCGCCCGCAAGCCGGTGGCGGAGCTGCCGTTCCCGCTCACCCGCGAGGTGCTGGTGCGCGGCGAGCAACGCTTCAACATCTTCTGCTCGCCCTGTCACGACCGGCAGGGCACCGGCCGGGGGATGATCGTGCAGCGCGGCTACAAGCAGCCCACCTCGTACCACATCGAGCGGCTGCGCAACGCTCCCGTCGGCTACTTCTACAACGTCATCACCGAGGGTTTCGGCGTCATGCCGAGCTATGCGCCGCAGGTGCCGGTGGCGGACCGCTGGGCCATCGCCGCCTATATCCGCGTCCTTCAGTACAGGCAGACCGCCAAGGTCGCCGATCTGGAGAAACTGTCACCTGAACGGCGCCAGGCCATCCAGGCTGAGCTTTCCAAAGCGACCTCCACGGCGACTACCGCACCCACTCCGAGCCCGATGCCATGAGCCAAGAAACCGTGAGACTCGACGCCGCAGCATTCGCCGCGCCAGCCGACGTCGACAGGGTCCAGCGCCTCGCCCTCCTAACGGGAGGCCTTGGCCTGGTGGCGAGCCTGCTCGGCCTGTGGCTGTCGCCGCAGTACTTCTATCGCGCCTGGCTCGTGGGCTGGGTCTTCTGGGTCGGCGTGACGCTGGGTTGCCTCGCCATCTCGCTTCTCCACCACCTGACCCGAGGCGCCTGGGGCCTGGTCATCCGCCGCGTGCTGGAAGCGGCGTCGCGCACCCTGCCCCTGCTGCTGGTGCTCGCCCTGCCGCTCGTCTTCGGTCTCAAGGATCTCTACGAGTGGGCGCGGCCGGAGGCGGTGCGCGCCGACGCGTTGTTGCAGGCGAAGGCGCCGTACCTCAACGTCCCCTTTTTCCTCACCCGGCTGGTGCTCTACTTCCTGGTCTGGGGCGGCGTCGCCTTCCTCATGAGCCGCCTGTCGCGGCGCCAGGATCTGCAGCCTGACCCGAGGTTGAATCGCCGGATGCAGCTCATCGCCGGCCCCGCGCTCGCGGCCTACTGCCTGGCGGTGACCTTCGCGGCGGTGGACTGGCTGATGTCGCTCCAGCCGCGGTGGTTCTCCACCATTTACGGCGTCTATCTGATGGGCAGCCAGGGGCTCGCGG
>DATIOS010000607.1:0-3079 GCA_035472915.1 Thermoanaerobaculia bacterium | reverse complement strand
ATGACGGACCCTGCCGCGCCCGCAACCGACCTCTTCCTCTCCCTCACGCCCGAGAAGGTGCTTGCTGCCGTCGAGGCCGGTGGATTGCGTTGCAATCCTGTCTGCTATCCCCTCAACTCGTTCGAGAACCGGGTCTACGCGGTGGAGCTGGCCGACCGTACGCGAGTGGTGTCGAAGTTCTACCGCCCGGGCCGGTGGAGCGAGGAGCAGATCCTGGAAGAGCACCAGTTCCTGGCCGACCTCGCCGCCGAGGAGATTCCCGTCTGCACGGTGCGCCCCTTCCCGGGTGGCGGCACTTTGCGCCGGGTGGACGGCATTTTCTACAGCATCTCCGATCGCCGCGGCGGCCGCGCGCCGGACGAGATGAGCGACGAGACCGTCCGCCGGCTCGGCATGCTGGTGGGAAGGATGCACAACGTCGCCGTGCGGCGGCCGGCCTCAAGCCGGCTGCGGCTCGACGCCGCGACCTATGTCCGGGAGCCCGTGGCCTGGCTCGACGCCCACGACACCCTGCCGCGTCATCTTCGCGAGCGGTATTTCGATGCGGCCCTGGCGATTGCCGCCATCGCCGACTTGCGGCTGGCGGGAGTGGCCGTCCATCGGCTGCACGGCGATCTCCACCTGGGCAACGTCCTCTTTCGCGACGGATTGCTGCACGTGCTGGATTTCGACGACATGGTGATCGGCCCGGCGGTGCAGGATCTGTGGCTGGCGCTTCCCGGGCGCGATGCGACGGCGCTCGCCCAGCGGGAGATCTTCCTCGAGGGTTACGAGAGATTCCGCGAGTTCGACCACTCGACGCTCGCCTTGATCGAGCCGCTGCGCGCCCTGCGCATCATCCACTACACGGCGTGGCTCGCCCGCCGCTGGCACGATCCGGCGTTCCCTGCCGCCTGGCCTCACTTCGGCACGCCCGACTACTGGCAGCGGGAGACGGAGGACTTGGAGGATCAGCTCGCGGTGCTGCGCGGCGAGGCGCCTCCGGAGGAAGTGGAAGCGCGGCTCACGGAGGAGGCCGCGAAGGAGGAGGAAGTGCCCCTGAGCAACAAGGATTTCTTCTGGGATTGGGAAGGATAGGGGTGTGCTAGCATCCGCGCCGCGTTCGCGACCCTACTTGCAGCCAGGGAGAATCGATGGAGATCTACGAGAATATTCTGGGAACCTTGGGAAACACTCCCCTGGTCAAGCTCGGCCGCTTTCACTCCGGTCCCGCGACGCTGGCGGCCAAAATCGAGGCCTCCAATCCCGGCGGCAGCGTCAAAGACCGCATCGGCGTCGCGCTGATCGAAGCCGGCGAGAAGGCGGGTTTGCTCAAGCCGGGCGGCACCATCGTCGAGCCGACCAGCGGCAATACCGGTGTGGGGCTTGCCATGGCCGCGAACCTCAAGGGTTACAAGCTGGTCTGTGCCGCGCCCGACAAGATTCCCAAGGAGAAGATCGCCCTGCTCGAAGCGATGGGCGCCACGGTCCTCACCTGCCCGACGAACGTCGAGGCGGATGATCCTCGTTCCTATTACAAGGTTGCCGAGCGCGTTCGTGACGAGCAGGGAGCCTATCTCCCCAATCAGTATTACAACCAGGCCAACCCCGAGGCCCACTATCGCTCCACCGGTCCCGAGATCTGGCGCCAGACGGACGGCAAGATCACTCACTGGGTGGCCGGGGTGGGTACCGGCGGCACCATTAGCGGCGTCGCCAAGTACCTGAAGGAACAGAACCCGGCGGTCCAGGTGCTCGGCGTCGATACGGTGGGAAGCGTCTACAAGTACTACTTCGAGCATCGCGAGCTGCCGCCGGCCGACCAGATCCACCAGTACCTCATCGATGGCATCGGCGAGGACTTCATGCCAGCGACCGTCTGGTGGGACTATCTGGACGGCATCGTCACCATCGACGACAAGACTGCCTACAAGGCGACGATGGAGCTGGCCCGCCACGAGTCGGTCTTCACCGGCTCTTCCGGCGGCGCCGCCGCGGCCGGAGCGCGGCAGATCGCCCAGTCGCTGGGCGCCGAGGGTCTGGTGGTCACCCTCTTTCCCGACTCCGGCGAGCGCTATCTCTCCAAGCTCAACAAGACCTGGCTGGCGGAAAAGGGACTGCTCGCGGATTGAAAGGACAGTCGATGTACATTGCCATGAACCGCTTCCGCGTCAACGCCGGCCACGAGGACGTCTTCGAAGAGATGTGGCGGCGTCGCGACTCCTACCTCGACCAGGTTCCCGGCTTCAAGACCTTCCGACTGCTGCGCGGCGAGACGGCGGACGGCACGACGCTCTTCGTCTCCCACTCCACCTGGGAATCCCGCGCCGCCTTCGCCGCCTGGACCGACTCCGAAGCCTTCCGCAAGGCCCACTCCGACGCCCGGTCGCCCCAGGGCACCCTCGCGGGGCATCCCGTGTTCGAGGGATTCGAGGTTTTGGAGCTAGGAATCGCTCAATAGCTCGGGATATAGGTCGGCCGCAGCCGTTGAAAGGCGGGGACCGCTGGAACGAGGAAAACTCTCCGCCGGAGTTGCAGGGGTTGTACTACTATGCAGCTTCTATTCTGAGAGGAGAGCTTATGAAGAAGTTTCTGCGTCTTGCCGCCGTCGTCTGCGTTGTGGGTTTCGCTTCCTGGTTCGCGCCGTCCGCGAAGGCTTCGTTCTGCAACACCACCGGTTTCCTGGTCTGCGATACCGCCAATGGGACGAGTTGCGGCGTGCCGGGCATGAATCGGCGCTGCGTAGCTCCCGGTGTGTGCGAATGGGGAGTCTGTCTCTGCCAGAACGGTACGTGGAACTGCTTCTACTAAAAGCCGGACCCGGCAAGCCTTTTGCAGTCGCCCTGAGCCCCGCCGCTACGCGATTCCGTAGCGGCCGGGCTGACGAATGCCATCGAACTCGAACAGCCTCTGGTACGTTTTGCGGGAGACGCTTGCCAACTGGAGCAAGCACGACGCGTCCACGCACAGTGCGGCCCTCGCCTTCAGCGCTCTCTTTGCCATCGCCCCCATCCTGATTCTGGTGGTCTCGATATCCGGCTGGGCCTTCGGTGTACAAGCGGCGCAAGGGCAAGTGCAACGGGACCTCAGCCTGTTCATC
>DATIOS010000606.1:0-5121 GCA_035472915.1 Thermoanaerobaculia bacterium | reverse complement strand
AATGTGTCGATGCCGTTCCGGTCGGGAAGCCGGATGTCCATGAGCGTCACGTCGGGCAGGTGCTCGCGAAACCTTTGCAGGGCCTCGAAGCCGTTGGCAGCTTCCGCCACCAACAGCATGTCCGCCTGACTCCTGATCATGGTGGCGATCCCTTCCCGCATCAGCGGATGATCATCGACGCTCAGGACTCGGATCGGTGCGTCTGCGCTCATTCACCTCCCTCGCTTTCCGGCAAAGGCGATCTCGTTGGGAACGGAAAGCTCGACCTCCGTGCCGGCCCCGGCGCGGCTCCACACCTTGAGCCGGGCGCCCATGCTCTCCGCCCGCTCGCGCATTCCGGAGAGCCCCCAGTGCCCCTCGCGTCCGGCTTCCAGCACTTGCGGATCGATTCCGCGGCCATCGTCCCGGACGAGCAGCCGGAGCGCCCGCGCAGCGTATTCGATTTCGACCTCGATGGCGGCCGCTCCCGAGTGCCGGAAGGCGTTCGCCAGGGCCTCGCGGCCGATCCGGTACACCTCGTCGCGAATGACCGGGTGCAAGGGCCGCGGCCGGCCTTCGACGAGGACGCGAAAGCCGGGGGCCTCCGTGAGACCGAGCTCCTGAGGCACCCGCGACAGCGCCTGCTCGAGGTCGTCCGGACCGGGCTCCTGAGAGGCCGACGCGCGCAGCCCGCGCACGGCGCTGCGGCCCTCGCCGATGACCTGTCCCATCAACTGGAGGACGCGGCTCAAGCGGGGCTTCGCCGCCGAATCCGCGGGGAGATCGTCGGCAACCAGATGGAGCTGCATGGAGGCGCTGAGAAAACCTTGCAACAGCGTGTCGTGCAGATCCTGGGCGATGCGTGTCCGCTCGGCGAGCCGCTCCTGGAACTGCAAGTCGAGGCGGGTCGTCACCTGCCGGAGATGCCGTTGATACCCCGCCCAGACGAGGCATCCGGTCGCCACGGCACAGAGCAGAAGGAACCAGCCGGTCTGATAGAACGCGGGCAGGAGGGTGAATTCCAGAATGGCGCCGGTTTCGTTCCACAGGCCGTCGTTGTTGCAGGCGACGACATTGAATCGATAATTGCCGGGCTTCAGATTGTTGAAGTAGGCTTCCCTGCGTGTTCCGGCATCGTGCCAGCCGCTGCCCTCTCCTTCGAGCCGGTAACGAAATCTGACCTTTTCCGGAATGACGAAGCTCAGGGCCGTATAGTCGATCTCGAGATCACGTGTGAGCGGAGGCAGACGCAACCCGGGCTCCGGCTCATGGCCCTTGCGATCCGCGACAACCCGCAAAATCTGCACCGGCGGCGGGAGGCGGTTGCCTGCGATCTTCCCGGGATCGACCACTTGCAGCCCGGCCTCTTCGATCGCGAACCACAGGCGGCCGTCCAGCGACCGTGCGGACCGGGGCGTGAAAGGGGAAAGACCGGCTTGCGCGCCGTCGAACGCATCCAGGACGCGGAACTGGACGCGCCGGTCAGGTTGCCTGGTCCAGGCATCGAGCTCTCCTGCCGGAATCCTTACCAGGCCACATACGGTCTTCAACCACAGCGACCCGTCACCGCCCCAGATGGCGTCCTCGAGGGAGTCGCAGGGAAAGCCGTTGCGCGTGTCGAGAGTGCTTAGCTTTCCGTGGCGCAGGAGGCCGAGCCCTCGGTGCATCACCACCCACAGCCCGCGGACGTCGGGCAGCAGGTTATAGATCAACTGCCGGCTCGGGTCTCCGACGCTACCGTGCGCCTCGAGCTTCCCGTTGCGGTAGCGTTTGACCTCCGCGCCCTCGAGTCCGAGCCAGAGACCTCCCTCCGGGTCCGCGGCGATCGCTCTCACCAGAGATCCTCCGAGCCGTTCCACGGGAAGCGCCTCGGCAATCTGCTCGCCGCGGATCCGCAGCAGAGGCCGGTCGGATGCGGTGGTGAGCACCCACAGGTCGCCGTCCCGATCCTCCGCCATCGCGCGCACGATACCGATGGCGCCGCCATCTGGCATCCGGAACGAGAAGAACCGGCCGCGGTCCCGCCAGGCGAGGCCATTGTCCACGCCCACCCAGAGCCTCCCCCGGGAATCCTCGAACAGGCTGGTCGGGCCGTGCCCCGGCAGGCCCTCGCTCGCTTCGTAGAACGAGAGACCGGTCGTCTCCCGATGGATGAGCACGCTCGATTCGGCGATCCAGAGGCTCCCATCCCGGGAAGCCACGACCGCTCCGACATTGCCTTCACGCAAGCCCTCCTGCGCCGTCAGCGTCGCCACCTTGACGTCGCGGAACCGGTCCAGGCCGGCGGTCGTGGCGACCCAGAGGCTCCCCTCCCGGTCCTCGAAAATCTTGCTCACCGAGTCACCCGACAGCCCGTCGGCCCGGGTGAACCGCTCCGTTCGGCCTTGCGCCCAACGAAGGAGCCCGTGCTCATTCGTCCCGAGCCAGAAGCCGCTTCCCCGATCAGAGAAGATCGCCCCGACTTCGAGCTCCGGGTCTGGCAGGCTGGGATGGCGCGTCCAACGACCCGCCACGAACCGCCAGATCCCCAGAGCGTAGGTCACCGCCCACAAAGTGCCGTCGGGGGCGTCGGCGAAAGCGGAAACCGCGGCCAGTTGGTCCGGACCGATTTTGTAACACTCCGGGCGCCCGGGCCGCCACCGGCAGATGCCGTACGCCCCACCGAACCAGATATTGCCCCGCCGGTCCTCATGCAGGGCTCCGACGGTGAGGTGCCTGGTCTCGTCCTGGAGCTCGAAGCAGCGAAACTCGCCGCGCTGAAAGCGACAGAGGGGCGGTACCCCTGGCGCAATCCTCGTGTGGCCTGCCCAGATGGTGCCCTGACGATCCTCGAGCAACGCGCCGAAACGTCCCGCGCGTGCATGCACCGTGAGATTCCCGTCATGCCACCGGGCCAGCCCCTGGGCGGTGCCGATCCACAGGCTGCCGTCGCTGGCCCCGAGGAGGTTGATGATTCCATCGGCCGGAAGCTGCATTCCCGCCGGTGGTTCCCAGCGGACGAACCGCACACCGTCGAAACGGATCAACCCCGCTGCGGTTCCAATCCAGAGGAATCCATCTCGTGTCTGGGTGATCGAGCTCGGCGGGCCGGCGAAGTACCCGTCCCGAACATGCCACGCGGTGTGACCGTACTGGGTGAGTGCGGTGCCGGGGTCGAGGCTGACGGCGGCGTTGGCGAACAGCAGCAGGGCAACGAACGAAGCGCAGACGAGCACACAACGCCCACCGCGACCACCCGCCTCTCGCCTCTCGCCCCACATGGTCGCTCAAGATTACCACCTTGGTGGTATGCCGATCCCCATCCTCCAGCGGTAGCGCAAAACTACTCCATCTCGTGATGTGCGGGGGCGCCGGCCCTCGTAGTCTCACTCTCGCATCCGACGACGCGGCAATCGCGCCGCCGGTCCTCAGCAAAGGAGCTCCGCCATGACCGCGATCGAGATTCTCCCCGAACCCGAAGTCGATGCGACGCAGCGCTCTGCTTCAGACACCATCCGCCCCTTCCGCGTCAACTTCTCAAATGAGGCGCTCGCCGACCTGAAAAGCCGCATCGCCGCGACGCGGTGGCCAGAGAAGGAAACCGTCACCGACACGTCGCAGGGCGTGCCGCTTGCGCCGCTCCAGGACCTCGCGCGCTACTGGGCGACGGACTACGACTGGCGCAAGTGCGAGGCGAAGCTCAACGCCCTGCCCCAGTTCACCACCGAGATCGACGGGCTCGACATCCACTTCATCCACGTGCGTTCGAAGCACAAGGGCGCGCTGCCCGTCATCATCTCGCACGGATGGCCCGGCTCGATCCTCGAGCAGATCAAGCTCATCGGCCCGCTCACCGACCCCACGGCCTTCGGCGGCCGCGCGGAGGACGCCTTCGACGTCGTGATTCCGTCGATCCCCGGTTATGGGTTCTCGGGCAAGCCGACGGCCACCGGCTGGGATCATGCCCGCATGGCGCGCGCCTGGATCGTGCTGATGCGGCGCCTGGGCTACACGCGATACGTCGCGCAGGGCGGCGACGTGGGCGGACAGATCACGGACGCCATGGCGGTCGAGGCGCCCGCGGAGCTCGTGGCCATCCACACCAACTTCCTGTTCGCCCTCTCGCAGGACGTGGCCAACGCGATCCAGGCCGGCGCACCGCTGCCGTCCGATTCTTCCGACCTGGAGCGACGCGCCCTCGGCAAGCTGCAGAGCTTCTTCGCCAAGAACGCGGCCTACGCGATCGAGATGGCGACGCGTCCGCAGACGCTCTATGGAAACGCCGATTCTCCTGTCGCACTCGCGGCCTGGCTGATCGACCACGGCGACGGCGACGATCAGCCGGCGGCGACGGTCCTCGCGGCGATGCGCACGCCGACCAAGGGACAGTCCCCGGAGCGGCTGACACGGGACGACGTGCTCGACAACATCACGCTCTACTGGCTGACAAACACCGGGGTCTCCTCGGCCCGCAGCTACTGGGATAACAAGCCGCCGTACTTCGGCCCCAAGAACTTCTCCATCCCGGCTGCGTTCACCGTCTTCCCCGGCGAGATCTACCAGCCCTCCCGGCGCTGGGCGGAGGGCGGCTACTCGAACCTCTCCTACTTCCACGAGGCGGACAAGGGCGGGCACTTCGCGGCGTGGGAAGAGCCGCTGCTCTTCGCGTCGGAGATGCGCGCGGCGTTCAAGTCGTTGCGGTAGATCAATGTCGTACGGTGGATGGCGCGCCAGCGTGCGCGCCATCCGCTGCCGACAGCCAGGCCAAAGGAAACGACCGTGACCACCGACACTGAAGCGGTTGCCGTTGCCTTGGGGGGACCGGGATTCGCTTCTTGCAATTGCTACCCTCCGGGTCTGGCGTTTTTTCAAGAAACCCCGTGGATTGGTTGCCTGGTGTAGTGTTAGGGGCCGGCGGGGAGACTGGTGTTTGATTTGCATGCTTTGAATCACCAACCGATGGATACTCTCGCAAGAGCTCTCGAACCGGAGGCGACGGCCGTCCGGAGTCTTCCCAAGGTCGCCACGGGCATTGCGGGCCTGGACGAGATTCTCGGCGGCGGACTGCCGCAAGGCCGGCCGACGTTGATCTGCGGCAGCGCCGGTTGCGGCAAGACCCTGATGGCCATGGAGTTTCTCGTCCGCGGGGCGATGGAGTACGGG
>DATIOS010000605.1:0-5358 GCA_035472915.1 Thermoanaerobaculia bacterium | reverse complement strand
GGGCGATGTGCAGGTAGCGGTCGTTGAAGAGGCCGGTCAGATTGTCGCGCTTGGCGATCTCCTGCGCCTGCCTGCCGTCGAGCACGTTCTGGATGGAGATCGAGATGTAGCCGGCGAAGATCTCCAGCAGGTTCAGGTCCTCCTGGCTGTAGCCCGGCGCGTCCCGGCGATTGATCAGCTCGAGGACGCCGCACACTTCCTGCTCGATACGGATGGGGATGGCGACCAGCGACTCCGTCTGATAGCGGGTCTGCTCGTCCATCGCCCGGTAGAAGAAGCGGTCGCCGGGAGCGTAGGGAGTGGAGTAGGTCTCTCCCGTCATATAGACGCGGCCGGCGATCCCCTGGTCGGCGGGAATGACCTGGCCCACCAGGCAAGAGGACTTGTCGCCGAAAGCGGCGATAAAAGTGAGGGTGTTCTTACGCCGGTCGTCCTTCTTGCCCGCCGGGTCGTCGAGGAGGATGGAGCCGGCGGCCGAAGGCACGAAGCTGTTGGCCCGGCGCAGGACTTCCACCAGGTTCTCGGCGAGACTCAGCTCCAGCGGGAAGTTGGGATTGGCGCGCCGCCGCTCCAGGAAGCGCTCGAGCTGCACCGGCTCCAGGGAGTGATAGGCGTCCGGCGTACGAAGATCTTCTTCGTCCGTCATGCTGGCCCGCAGCATTGCGTTACCCACGTCTCCCGCCACACGTCACCCACCGCTAGGCGGCGCCTCGAAAATTCATCGCTAATCCTTTGCAAACCGCACATTGTGAGGGCCGGCGCGCCTTACGATAGCAGAAGTTGCGGTCCAACGAAACCGGCCGAACTACGGATTTATTGCAGGCGGCGCAGCAGCCGGCGGCAGCGGCCGAGGGCCTCGGTCACCAGCGTGTCCGTGGTCGAGAGCTGCGGCGCGTGGCGGAGGTAGTCGAGCTCGTCGAGCAGCGAGTCGAGCTCGACGAGGCTCGCCCCGTCCACCCTGTACCGGGCCAGGACCGCGCTCCACTTCGCGGCCGGCGTCGAGTGGGGAATCCCCCAGCGCTCGGCCAGGAAATCCCGCCAGGCTTCCTCCAGGCGCGTCGCCACCTGGCGGGGGCGTTCCGTCGCGACTTCGGCCAGCACCTGCTCCAACCGCGCCGCCGCCGGACCCTTGGCGGCAGGGTCGCCGAACGAGCGCCTGCGGAGAAGGAGGAACACCAGGGCCAGCCCTGAAGGTACGGCGAAGAACCAGGGCAGCAGGCGAGCCCATTGCCGGCCGCCGGGGTTTTTGGGGTTGATCGCCGCGGCGTGCACGGGATGGGGCTCGCTGCTTCCCATCGCCCCGATGGCCCCGATGGGACCGACGGTGGGCCGCGGCAGGGCCGTCAGCTCCAGAGCCGGCGCCGTGGCCGTCCGGTACTCGCGGGAGACGGGATCGAAATAGGGGACGCGGGGCGCCTCCAGCCGGTAGTTTCCCGTCCGGCCGGGAACCACGACGTAGCTCCAGGAGCGCCGGCCCCGCACGGTGGTGCCGGCGATCTCGTCCTTCCCCTCGCGCTGCGGCGGATAGAGGGTCAACCCGGCGGGCGCGGTCACCGCCGGCTCCGGCAGCCCCTGGAGATACCCTGTGCCTCCAAGTTGCACGGTGAGCGTCGCGGCCTCCCCAAGCCGCAGCTTCTGCGGCTCCAACCGGGCGGTGAGCGTGAGCTGACCGACGGCGCCGGTGAACCCGGGTGGCGCGGGCGGCAGGGGCTGGACGGTGAGCGTCTGCCCCTCGGTTCGCAGCCGCACGGTTTCGGGCCGGGAGATGGCGGGGCCGAAGAAGAAGCTCCGGTCGTAGTGCTCCACCGTCAAGTCGAGCGTCGCTCCCTCGATGGCGAAGGCGCCGGCGCGCAGGGGGAACAGCGCTTTCTGGATCAGCGCCACCCGGCCGTAGCGCCGGCCCTCGAACTCGACCATCTCCATGGGCGGGTGCTGCGGGACGGGAATGTCCTGCACCCAGAAGCCCTTGAACGCCGGCAGGCCGGCCGGCGCGATGTTGGCGATGTCCTCGCGAGTGAAGAGATAAATCGTGTAGAGAACCTGCTGCCCCGGCACCGGCTGTTGCGGCTGCATCTCGGCCCGCAGGAAAACGGCCGGCTCCTTCGGCTGCTCGGTGCGCCAACGGGGAACCGGCATGTGGCCGAAGAACTGCTTGAAAGGATCGTCCTCGTCGTCCCGGTTGCGCAGCGACGGCGCCTGCGCCGTGGGCTCCTTCTGGACGCGGATCTCGCGGTCCGGGAGCTGCATCTGCTTGTCCTGGATCTGGACGATGACGTTGTGGACGCCGGCCTTGCCGAGTCCTTGGGGGCGGAGCTGCCAGGAGAGGCGGAAGGTCCGCGTGAAGTGGCCGTTGGTCCAGCGCATGTCCTCGAACTGAGACGGACCCCCCGCGTCCTCCAGGTTTTCGAGCTGCAGGCTGGGGCGGAAGCGAAGGCTGGAGACGCCTTCGCCGCGCACCTCGATGGTGAAGGTCGCGGTCTGATCGATGCCGATGACGGCGGGCTCCAGCGTGGCCTTGACCTCCACTTCGCCCGCGTAGGCGGGCAGGGCTATGGCCAGGAACAGGATGGCGAAGGTCATCCCAAGGTAGAGACGCCCTACGGGGAACCCCGTGGGGCGTCTCCGAGGCGGAGAAGACGGTCCGGCTTGTAACGGCGCGCCCGCGGCGGCTCTGGCTTGACCTGGCGGACGTCGCCGCCCCGGAGACGCCCCACGGGGTTCCCCGTAGGGCGTCTCTACAGTGGCTGGCAACCTTCCAAGCACTCCGATCACCAGTCCTTCCCTTTCGCGGCGTGCTGCTTGGCGCGGCGGGCCGCCTGGTCGCGGCGCTGCTGGCGCTCCAGGTTCTCCACCGCCGAGAGCACCGAGGAGGCCTCCTGGGCGCTCATCTCCGGCTGATTGCGAAACTGCGGGAGCTGTCCTCCCTGGCCCTGCTGGTCCTGCTGCTTGCCGCCTTGCTGCTGCGGCTGCTTGCCCTGCTCGCCGTTCTGTGGCTTCGGGTTCGGATCGGGTTTTCCTTTGCCCGGCTGGTCCGACGGGTCCTGATTCGGCGAGCGGTTTCCCCGCGAGCCCTTGGGGCTGCCCTGGCCGCCCATTTTCTGCTTCTGCTCCTCGCGTAGCGCCAGCTCCAGGTTGTACTTGGCGTCCTGGTTGTCCGGCTGCAGACGCAGGGTTTGTTTGAAGGCCTCGGCCGCACCGGCGGCGTCGCCGGCGGCGAGGCGGGCGCCTCCCAGGTTGTAGTGAGCGGATGGGGCCAGCTCCCGGCCCGCGGCTTTCGCCGCCTTCTCCAGCGGCGCCACCGCCTGGCGCCCGCGGCCGGCGCCCAGGCGGGCCGTGCCGGCGTCATATTGGACGAGCGGATCGTCCGGCGCCAGGCGCAGCGCCGTGTTCGCCGGCTCCACGGCCTCTCGCGGCTTGCCCTGCTTCTGGGCTGCCAGCGACCGCTCCACCCGTTCCCGGGGGTTGTACAGCCAGCGCTCCGCCCAGTCCGGCAGAAGCTGCTCCCAAGAGACAGGGAGAGAGGGAAGAGCGATCAGCATCAAGGTCGGCAGCACCGTCGAGCGTGCGAGGACCGCCGCCCTTCCTGTTGTCCCTCCTGTCCTTGCTGTCCTTGCCGTCCCTTTCTTTGGTCCCGCGAACGGCCCCAGCCCAAGATGCAGCAGCAACGCCAGCGCCGCCAGGGCGAGAGGCCACTGGAAGCGTTCCTCCAAGGTGCTCAGGCTCTGGCTCTCGAACGTCCGCTTCTCCATGCGGTCGATCTTCCGCAGCAGGGGCGCGGGATCGGCGGCGGCGCTGGCGACTTGCAGATAGGAGCCGCCGGTCGCCCGGGCGAGCTTGGCCATCACCTCCGGGTGGAGTTGGGTGACGACGATGTTGCCCTCGCCGTCCCGCTTGGTCTCGCTCGGGGAGCCGGGGATTGGCACCGGCGCGCCGTTGACCGTTCCGATGCCGAGGGTGTAGGCAACGACGCCCGCTTCCTTCAGCTTGGCCGTCTCGTCGTCGAGGCCGCCGCCCCAGTCCTCGCCGTCGGAGAGCACCACCAGGACGCGGTGCTTTTCGCTCCCTTGGCCGAAGGTGCGCAGCGCCGTTTCCACGCCGCTGGCGAGCTCCGTGCCCGGCGTCGGCATCGAGCCCGGATCGATGGTGTCGAGGAGCAGGTCGAGCACCCCGCCGTCGAGCGTGAGGGGGGAGAGCATGACGCCGTCGCCCTCGGTCTGCACCAGCCCCACGCGGTTGCCGGGCATCGCCCGCGCCATGCGGCGCACCAGCGATTTGGCGACGTAGAGGCGCGACGGCGGCACGTCCCGGGCGCCCATGGAGAGGGACGAATCGATCAGGAACACCACGTCCACGCCCTTGCGCTCCACCTTCTGCTCGCCGGCCCCCCAGCGCGGCCGGGCCAGCGCCAGCGATACGCCGAGCACCGCCACCGCGAGCCAGAGCACCGAGAGGGCGGTGCGGCGTGGGGAGAAGCCGGGCAGCAGGCGGTCCCAGAGGCCGCGCGTCGCCCAGGCTGCGTCGGCGGCGAAGCGCCGGCGCCACAGCCAGAGGCTCAAAGCCGCCACCGCCGGGGCCAGCAGCGCGAGCCAGAGGAGGAGGGGAGCGCCGAAGGTCATGGCTCGGCCGTGACCTCCAGGCCGGCGGCGGCCAAAGGCAGGAGGAGGAAGGCAAGCCCCGCCCAGGCCAGCGCCGGAAACGCCTCTTGGTAGCGGACGTAGCGCTTGACCTGGATCGGCGTCTTCTCCAGCCGGTCGATCTCGTGGAAGATATTCTTCAGGCCCTGGGTATCGGTGGCGCGGTAGAACTGACCGCCCGTACGTGCGGCGATCTGGCGCAGCAGCACCTCGTCGACGGGCACGTCCATCATCACCTTCCGCATCACGACCTTGCCGGTCACCGGGTCCTGGGTCGGCACCGGCACCGGCACCCGGCCGGCGGCGCCCACGCCGATGGTGTAGACCTTGATCCCCAGCCCCTTGCACAGGGCCGCGGCGGACGCCGGATCGATGGCGCCGGCGTTGTTGGCGCCGTCGGTGACAAGCACCATGACCTTGGTCTTGGCGGCGCTGTCCCTGAGGCGCGCCGCGCCGCTGGCGAGCGCCACGCCGATGGCCGTGCCGTCCGGCAGCGTGTTGAGCTGCACCGAGTCGACGAGCATCGTCAGCATCTCGCGGTCGGTGGTCAGCGGCGAGCGGGTGAGCGCGCCGCCGGAGAAGACGACGATGCCGATGCGGTCGCCCGGCCGGCCGGCGATGAACTCCTTGACCACCTGCTTGGCCACGGTCAGCCGGTCCTTGGGCTGGAAGTCCTCGGCACCCATGCTCCCCGAGATGTCGAGCACGAGCTGGATGTCGATCC
>DATIOS010000604.1:0-18064 GCA_035472915.1 Thermoanaerobaculia bacterium | reverse complement strand
GGCCTTCGGGGGGTATCGCCTGGCGGCATTATTGAACGCGATCTGGCCCGATGATTCACATTGATCTGTCCGGGGCCTCCATGAAGATCCCGCAGCCAATGCGGGATCTTCATGGCAGGCAAGAGGGTCACCGTCCAGCTTTGGCCAATTCCGCCAACGGCACGGCTTCGACGTTCTTCATCAACGAATAGCGTTTCTCGCCGGGGTACACGATGTGAAGCTCGTCGAGCTTCAGGTCGACCAAGGCGATACGCATGGAGGGCGTGAGAGTGGGCGCGTCCACGCGCTTGCATTCGACGCCGATCCTCCGGCCCTTCTTGAACAGGACGAGGTCGATCTCCGCGCCGTTGTGGGTCGCCCAGTAGTAGGCATCATCCGGGCGCAGGGCCTTCAGCACTTCCTCGATGGCGTAGCCCTCCCAAGAGGCCCCCACCTTCGGATGGTTCTCGAGGTCGCGCGCCGTGCCGATGCCGAGCAGCGCGTGCAAAAGGCCGGAGTCGCGCACGTAGACCTTCGGAGCCCTGACCTGGCGCTTGCCCAGATTCTCGAACCACGGCGGCAACTGCCGTACCATAAAGAGGCCCGTCATCAAATCGAGGTAGCGGCGTACGGTGGCTTCGTTGACGGCGAGCGCGCGGGCAAACTCGGCGGCATTCCAAGTCTGTCCATGATAGTGGGCCACCATGTTCCAGAAGCGGCGGAGGGCAACGGAAGGGATCTGGACACCCAACTGCGGCACGTCGCGCTCCAGAAACGTCTGGAGGAATTGCTGCCGCCATGCGAGCGAATCCGCCTGGCTCCGCGCAGAGAAGGCAAGGGGAAAGCCGCCACGCAGCCAGTGCTTCGCCTGGGCGCCGGCGCCCACGTCCGCGAGGCGGAAGCCCTCCAGGGGCACGGTCTCCAGTCGTCCAGCCAGGCTTTCCGAAGATTGGCGGAGGAGTTCAGCCGAGGCGCTGCCTAGAATGAGAAAACGGGCCGGTAGCGGCTTGCGGTCGGCGAGCACTCGTAGCGTTGGGAAAAGCTCGGGGCGGCGCTGGACCTCGTCAATCACCACCAGTCCCTTGAGTGGGCGCAGGGCGGTATCCGGCTCGGTCAGCCGTGCCAGGCTCAGTGGGGCTTCCAAATCAAAGTAGTTGAGCGAGTCTGCCGGCACGAACTGCCGGGCCAGCGTCGTCTTGCCGCACTGGCGCGGTCCGAGCAGTGCGACGACCCGGCTGCGTTTCAGGGCGGTGCGGACCAACTCGACATCTGCTTTGCGATCGATCACCCCAGCAGAGTACACCATGAAAATCCCGCAGTCAATGCGGGATTTTCATGGTCGCCAAGAGGAGTGCAGCAGCCGCGCGAGCTGTCGCAGCCGCTCTTCGCCGGCATCGGAGACTGCCCAGTACGTCATGCCGCCCTGCGTCCAGCGGAGAACGTGAAATCCCTGCCGCGTGCTGGCAACGGGCTCGGGTCCCGAGCCGTCCGGCGTGTAGGTGGCGGGCCAGGTGAAGAGATTGATGACGTGGCGGTCGGCGCGGTAGACGAGGGCGGCGACGGGATGATTGCCGAGGTAGTCGAGACGGCCGCCGGCGAGGGGGAAACCCTGGGCGGCGAGGTCAACGACAAGGGGCGAGTAGTCCAGCTTGCCGGTGAACCAGGGCTTCACCGTGTGCTGATCGCTTGAGATCACGTCCGCCGGGTGGCCGGCGAGGAGGGAGCGGACGTGGCTCGCCACGACTTGTTCCGAGAGGTCCGGTCCGGTTCGCGGCGGCCAGACCCGGCCCAGGCTCCAGGAGGCGACGGCCACCAGCAGCAGGGCGGCGATGGCCTGTAGTTGCGGCCAGGAAATCCAGCGAGCTGGGGCGGCTTCGGCGGTCACCGCCTGGCGCAGGCGCCGTGTTTGCGCCGGCGTGGCCCGGAAGCGCAGGCCTGCGGCTCCGATTGCCTCGCGCAGGGCTCTCTGGGCTTCGAGGGCCTGGGCGCACGTTGGACACTCTTCGAGGTGACGCTCGAACGCAAGGGCGCTCGTCAGGTCGAGTTCGCCGTCGAGGTAGGCCGTCAGCTCGTGCTCGTTCGGACAGCTCATCGCCGCCCCTCCGTGACGCCTTGGGCGATCAAAAAATCCTGCAAATGGCGGCGGGCGCGCGCCAGGCGCGACATCACCGTTCCGATGGGAATCCCGGCGATGGCCGAGATCTCCTTGTAAGACAATCCTTCGAGCTCGCGTAGCACCATCACTTCGCGGTAGGGCAGGGCCAGCGATTCGAAACCCTGGCGCAGCAACCGGCTGTCCGCCCGGCGCAGCAGCTCGGCCTCGGGAGCCGGGACTCCGCTCTCCACGCCGGAATGAATCTCTTCGTCGAAGGGATCGGCGATCTCGTGGCCGCGGTTGCGTTGTTGCAACCAACTGTAAAAGCAGTTGCGGACGATGGTGAGCAGCCAGGCGCGGGGGTTCGCACCCTGGAAGCCGTCGAAGAACTGGAGCGCCCGCAGCGAAGCGGTCTGCACCACGTCCTCGGCGTCGTGATCGTTGCGAGTGAGCCAGCGGGCGAGGTCGTACGCCGCGTCGAGATGGGGCAGGACGGCCTGCTCGAAGCGGGCGCGCCGGCTATCCTGCCGGAAGAGGCGATCTCGGATCTTGCTCAGCATCTCAGAGGCGGCAACGGGAGCGGCAGGCTCCGCGCCGGAGATGGTAGCAGTGGACGCCATCGTAACGCTCGAAGTCTCAGAGGTACACTTCAGTGGGCCTACGGCCAGGTCCTACTTCACCTTCACCACGTTTACGGTGATCGCTTTCTGCGGTCCCGTGGGGGCGTGGTCCTTGTCCACCAGCTTGAGCGTGATCACGTGCTGGCCCGGAGTCATCTTGGGCAGCATGTAGGTCCCTTTGAGATCGTGGATCCCCGGGCTCCGATCGGCGTCCACCCAGACATGGAAGTGATCGTCGCCCGGCCCCAACGCAACCTGGTAGTCGAGAGGGTAGGACTCGTCGGAGTCGAGGTCGGCGTGGTCGGCCGGTTTGAGGATTTGGATGCTGGCGCCTTTGGGGGCGCTCGGGGTGGCTGCGAAGGCACTTACAGCGACGGCGAGGAGGAGAAGCGAGGCAAGGGCGAGGTTGTGGAGTTTCATGGCAATCCTTGGGGCCCGAAGGGCGGCTTTAAACCCGCGGCGGCCATCGCCGGGGGTTGTCTTGTCGCCTTCCTAGACTCTGGATGGCCAGGTTTATTCCACCGGCCCGGGCACCAAGAGCTTCGGGCAGGGCCGGCTCTCCGTGCAGCAGTGCCCGGCGCCCCCTGTCTAGCAGCGCCTGATGGCGGTTTTCACCGGCCTACTTGTCGTTGTAGATCTCCACGAACTCGTAGATGAAGTTCCCCGTGCCGAGGGCGTCGGAAAACTCGTTGATCACCGCTCCCTTGCTGCAACCGGTACCGGCGCCGCTGCCGGGAGTCGGACCGGTGATCGTGCCGGTGATCGTGGTGACAGTCCAACTGCTGGCCGTGCCGGCGGCGAGGCAGGGGCCTTTGCGCTGCACGGTGCTGTTGGCGGAGGACGGCATGTTGATCGTCGGGCCGTCGATAAGGGTGGCGGAAGCGTTCGAAAGGGTGTAGTTCTCGTCACCATTGATCTGCGGCAGGGCTCCGGCGGAGCTCACGTAGATCACGTTCGATGGCAGCGGAGTGCCGCCGCGCCAGAAGGTTTCGAAAGCGGACTTCGTGGCGTCGCGCCCCACGATCAGATACCCCTTGTTGGCGATCTTGGTGCCGGCGGGGAGCGTGAACGCCTGCGCCGAGTTCTGTTGCTGGAGCTTCCAGCCTGAGACGTCGAGATTGCAGGAGGCGTTGTCGACTGTTACGCTTCTGGGAGCTGTAATAGCAACGTTGTGATTGCAGGAGGCGTCCGTGGCCCGTGCGGCGAGGGTGTGTGTTCCCGACGTTGCGCCCGAGCTCGCCCAGGCGAACGTGAAGGTGCCGGTGCCGGAGTTGAACGTCGCCGGGCTCCAGGCGCCGCCGTCGATCTGCACTTCGACGGATTGGATTCCCGAAGCGTCCGAGGCCGTGCCGGTGATCGTCGTGTCCGCGCAGGTGATCGTGGCACCCGAGGCCGGTGCGGTGATGGCGACCGCGGGGGCCGTTGTATCGCTGCAACCGCCAGCAGTGTAGGTGATCCACATCGGGGCGGACCAGAGGTTGTTGCCGTCGGCCTGAACGGCGTGGACGTAGTAATAGAAGGTTCCCGAGGAAAGGGTTTCGGTGAAGGAAAGCGTGGAGGTGCCGGTGACGCTACGGTAGGCCGCGGAGGGGATGCCGCCGCCGATCTGGCCGCGCCAGATCTCGAGCTTGGAAATTCCTTCCCCGTCCGGATCGTAGACCGCGGCCCGCAGGGTGGCCGAGCCGGCCGCGCTGAAGATGTCGCCCATGATGTGGTTGCCCGTGCCGGTGGCGAAGACGAGCTGCGCGTTCGCGTCCTCGGTGGCGAAGAAATGCCGGGCCTTATGGGCCGAGAGGAGCGCGGCCTTGGTGAGCGTGGGCGTCGCGCCGTTCGGCAGCAGGTAGACCGTGCGGTCCGGCATGCCGATGCCGTAGGTGTTGCAGTGAGCGTCGTGATCGGCGGTGGGGCCGAGATGGAAGCCGCGGTTCAACGCATTCTGCCAGAGGGGGACGTAGTCGACGGAAGCGATATTGGCAACGCCGCAGTTGGTGGCGGTGTTGAAGGCGATGCCGCTGCGCACGGCGATGCCCTGGAGCGCGTTGTCGGCGTCGGCGTTGAACGCGAAGTTGTCGAACTGCCCGGACTCCGGATGGCAAAGGATGCCCAGGGCTCCCTGTGGTGAGGGATGGAGGACGGACTGGTGGTACATGGCCAGGTAGCCGAACCGCTTGGGAGTGAAAATATCGAAGTAACAGTTGCTGCCCGTGGTGCATTCCTGGCTGGGACCATTACAGGTGGTGCAGGTTTCCCAGCCGAAGAGGGTCGGGGTTTCGAGCAGCGTGACGTGTCCCTCATCCGGATTGGTCAGCACGCCCCACTCCATGCCGTAGACGGCGATGAAGGCGTCATTGACCGTGGCCGTCGCGGCCGCGGCGAGGCCGCTTTGATAACGCGCGCGGATCTTGGCCTCGGTCACCGGCGGGTTGTTGGTCGTCATGGCGTCGTTGAGAAGGTGATTGTGCTCGTTGATCACCCAGTAATCGAGGCCGGCGGTGTTGCGCGCGTAGTCGTAGATGGCGGCGGGAGTGAAGGTGCCGCTGCCGTAGGCGTTGCCCGAGGAGCAGTTGGTGGTGGGCTGGCCGCCGTCCGACCAGTTCGAGTGGCTGTGGGTGGAGCCATAGTAAAAGTTATAGGCGAAACCGGTTTCGATCGGTGTGTTGCGTTGCTTCTGGCAGACTCCGGCGAGAGCATCGGTCCGCAACTGCTTGGCGGCGATGGCATCCATGCGATCGACGACAATGACCTCGCGCGGCGAAGTCCGGGCCTCGTCCACTCCGGCACTCTTCAGGTCCTCGTATCGGCTGGCATTCGAGCGCTCGCGGTCGGAGAGGAAGCGGGCGTGAAACGTGTACTCGTAGCGGCCTGGAGCGACCGGCTTGCCGCCGGCGTCGAGGCCGTTCCAGGCGTACTCGACGCGGGCCTGGCCGTCGGCTTCAATGCGGGCTACGCCCTGAGCAAGGCGCACGATAGGCGCCTTGGTCCCGCTTGTCTCGGATGATTTTTCCTCCAGCGGGCCGCGGACCTCGAGGCGCCAGAAGGCGCGGCCGTACTCGCCCATCGCTGCCGCCCGTTGGTAGGAGAGGACGGAGAAGAGGCGAACGGAGCCAAGCTCAGCGGGCAGAGCCGGAGAGAACTGATAGACGTCGGAGCCAACGAAGGCGATGAAATCGGCCTCGCATTCATCGTACTCCGGATTGATGGGGGTCGCGGCGATTGCGGCGGGAGTGCCGAGGCTCGCGAGCGCGAGCGGCAGAGCGAGGGACGAGAAAAGACTCCTGAGGCGGCGTCTGGTTTCCATGTAAGCGAGGGTGCGCGGCTCGGGATTGGGCGAGCCGGTGGGCCCCCTACATCGAAGCGTCCTGCACGATCTCCCAGGAATTCCCGTGCCGCCGCAGAACGAGGAGAGTGAGGCCTTCGGCGGTTTTCTTTTCGGGCTGATCGGGATATGCGAGTCGCCAGCGGGCAGCGACGGAGAGGCCGTGAACGCGGCTGGGACGGGCGTCGTTCAGCGCCGTCACCTCGATACCCTGGGCGGGCCGCACTTCGATGATTTCGAGGCTCAGGGTGCCCATGGCTTTGCGGTCTGGATAGCGGCGCCGGTAACGTTCCAGCACCTTCTGCCTGCTCTGGGTGAGTCCGGTGGGAGAGAGGAACGAGGCGTCGTCGGCATAGACCGAAGTGAAGGTGTCGAGGTCGCCGCGATTCCAGGCGTCCGCCTGCGTTTTGAGCAGTGCTTCGACGGCGGCCTGAGCGTCCTTTGCCCGCCGCAGGGCCACCATCCGGTCCCAGAGACCGAAGCCGGCGTCGCCGACGTATCGGGGTGGATCCTTGAAGGCGGCATCGGCGAGCACCTCGTCAGCGGTGGCGAAGCGGTAGCCACGCTCTTCCAGCCAGGTGAAGAGGCGGTCCCACTGGGCGGCGCCGACCTCGTTGGCGTGGAGCAGAAGGATCTGCGGCACGATGCGGCCGAAGAGGCGGTCGCCCTTCGCTTCCTGATCGCGGATCTCCACGTGAAGCGACTCCTGATACTCCTCGCCAACACGCTCCATCTCTTTGCTGTCACTTTTCCGCCGCGCCTCGACCCAGGGTTTTTCGAATTCCCAGTCCTGATCGTCGATCGTCACCGGCAGGTTGCGTTGTCCTGAGTGGGCGAGATAGGCGCGGATGGCGTCGAGCTTGGCTGGTGTGTCTCCTTCGTCGAGGAAAGGGAAGCGGAAGAAGCGGACGTGGCGATCATCTTCCCCGGCGAGAAATCCAGCGAGCCCGGCCCGGCCCGCCTCGACGTCCGCGACATAGGCGTCGGCACCTGTCTTCGAAAAATCGAGATGGTTGGCCGAGTGGTTGCCGAGCTCGTGACCGGCAACGAGCCAGCGGCGCAGGAGCACGCGATCGGCCCCAGTCTTCACATTGCCCCAGATCACCAGGCCCACGGCGGGGACGTGGTGCTTCGCGAGCGCCGCCAGCAGGCCCCGGGTGATCAGCTCCCTCTCACCCGGGTCGGTGTGGAGGCCGCCGCCGGCCACCGGCAGGTCGTCGACGGAGATCAGGAGAGGGTGCCCTGCCGGCCCGGCCGCGCCGGCTCCGCGAAATAAGGCTCCGGCGAGCAGAGAGACGAGAAGGAGGGCCGCGAAGATCGAAGTTCGCCTCATGGGAGAGGCATGCTACTTCATACTTCGGGGAGGATCCCCATCTCGACGTAGATCGGCCGCACCCGCTCGCGCAGCTTGGGCAGGAGGAGCGCGAACCAGAGGGCCGCGGCGATGCAGCCCAGGCCGCCGAAGAGGAGAGTGCGAGGCGCGCCGATGCGGCTCGCGAGGCCGCCGGCGAGCAAGCTGCCGAAAGGAGTCATGCCCATGATGGCCATGGTGTAGAGGCTCATGACCCGGCCGCGCTTGTTGTCCTCGACCAGGGTCTGGAGGACGGTGTTACTGGCCGACATGGTCACCATGAAGCCGATGCCGGTGATGAGGAGGAGGACGAGCGAGAGACCCAGGAATCGCGACAGCGAGAAGGCGGCGAGGCTGGCGCCAAAGAGGGCCGCGGTCGTAGGGATCACCTTTCCCAGACCGAGAACAGAGCGGCGGCGAGCGAGGAACACCGCGCCGAGGAGCGCTCCGACACCGGTCGCCGCCATCAGGAAGCCGAGAGTGTGTGGCCCGCCGTGCAGGATGGTCGAGGCGAAGATCGGCATCAGCACCGTGTAAGGCATCCCCACCAGGCTCACCAGGGCCAGAAGCAGGAGAATGCTGCGGATGGGGGGCGAGGCGGCCACGTAGGCCAGGCCTTCGCGAAGCTCCGGCAGCACCTTCGAGATTCCTGCCGCTCGCCGTGGCCGCGGCGGCAGCCGCATCAGGAGGAGCGATCCAATGACCGCGAGGTAGCTCAGGGCGTCCCAGAAAAAGCACCAACCCTCGCCGACCGCAGCGATGAGGACGCCGCCGATCGACGGCCCGAGCAGGCGGGCGGCGTTGACCATCGAGGAGTTGAGGGCGATAGCGTTGCCGAGGTCCCCTCGATCGTCGACCATCTGCACCACGAACGCCTGGCGCGCCGGCATGTCGAAGGCATTGATCAGCCCCTGGAAAAGGCTCAGGGCCAAGACGTGCCAGATGTTGATGACGCCCGTCAGGGCGAGCACCGCCAGAGCCGCCGACTGGAGCATGGCCAGGATCTGGGTGACGACCAGCAACCGGTGGCGGTTCCAGCGGTCGATGAGCACGCCGGCGAAGGGCGCCAGGAGAAAGGAGGGGATCTGCCCCGCGAAGCCCACGAGCCCGAGGAGGAACGCCGAGCCGGTTAGCCGGTAGACGAGCCAACTTGTCGCGATCCGCGTCATCCAGGTGCCTATGAGCGAGACGCTCTGACCCGAGAAGAAAAGCCGGTAGTTGCGGTGGCGCAGGGCCCGCACCATGAAGCCGGCGCCGCCCGGCGGTCGATTGGCAGGCGCGGCGGCATTCACGGCAAGGCGCTCAATTTCGTCATGGAGAAGAAGTCTGCAAGGGCCATGCGCGAGCGGAGACGTTGGGTGTTAGTATCCGGCCTTCAGTCCACGTCAATTCCACTGACCAAGGAGGAGAGCTATGGGCTTCATCTGGTTCATCCTGATCGGCCTGGTTGCAGGATGGTTGGCAGGGCAGGTGATGAAGGGCGGCGGCTACGGCGTCCTTGGAGACATCATCGTCGGCATCCTCGGCGCTCTGCTGGGTGGCTGGCTGTTCGGCATACTGGGCATCTGGCCCGGAGGCGGGCTTCTCGGCAGCCTGATCGTGGCCTTCATCGGCGCCTGCATTTTGATCTTCCTGGTGCGGCTCATCAAGCGAGCCTGAGGCTCAGCTTCGATGCCGGTGTCTCACCCTGAGGCGCGATCCTACGCCGGGCCGGCCACTGCTTTTCTCCTCGCGGTTCTGATTTCCTTCGCCGGCATCGGTTCCCACTCGCTGTGGAGCCCCGACGAGCCCACTGGGGCGGCCGTGGGCCGGGGAATGTTGGACAGCGGCGATCTCATCGTGCCGCGGCTCAACGGCGAGCCGTTTCTGGAGAAGCCTCCTCTCTACTGGTGGGTGCAGGTGGCGGCCTTCCGCACCTTCGGCATCTCGGATGCCGCGGCGCGGGTCCCCTCCGCTCTTTTCTCCGGGCTGACCTTGCTCGTTGCCTATCTGATCGGCCGGCGTCTGGGAGGTCCGCGCCAGGGAATTCTGGCCCTCGTAGTGCTTGGCACGACGGTGGTCTTCGTCCAGAACCTGGGCCGGGTGGTCGTGGACCCGGCCCTGACCTTCTTCGTCGCCTTGGCTCACCTCGGATTCGCGGTGCTTGCCGAGCCGCGTTCGCAATCCGAGGCGCTTTGGGCGCGGTTGATAATCGCCGTCGCCATACCTCTCGGTTTTCTCAGTAAGGGCGTGGTGGCGATCGGACTGGGAGCGGGTCCGCCGGTGCTTTATCTGCTGGCGACCCGCCGAGGAAAGGCGGTGCGGGATTTGGCGCTCCTGGCGGCGTTGGGCGTTCTGCTTTTTGCTTTGTTGGTGACGCCGTGGGCGGTGGCGCTCTACCAGTCTGCCGGATGGGTCGGGCTCAAGGAGTGCCTGATCGCCAATACGGCGAGCCGCTTCGCCCACACTTCCCAGAGCGCCCGCTTTGGACATACGCAACCGATTTATTACTACTTGATCCAGACTCCCCTGCAGCTTCTGCCTTGGACACTTGCGTTGCCTGCGATGTGGCGTTCTGGTGTCTTTCGCCGCGCCGGGAAGGGAAGCGATGCGCGCCGGTTGCTTCTCGCCACCTTGGGAATCGGTGTCCTGTTGCTGTCTGTAGCGTCCAGCAAGCGGGAGATGTACCTGATGCCGCTGATGCCGGCGTGGTCGGTTTGCGTAGCGTGGTGGCTGGCGGGAGTGGGGGAGGGCGGATCGGAGCGCGCTTGGGATCGTCGGACTCTGCTTTCGCTGCTTGGCTTTGCCACCGGCGTCCTCTGGCTGCTTGGGGCGTTGTCGTTGTGGATCGCCTGGTCACCCCACCTCCCGCCCACTCTCCTGCCGGTCCGGGAGGCCCTGGCGAAATCGCTTCTGCTGCAATTTGGATGGACCTCATTGGGCATCGGTGCCGCACTTTTCGACCTGCTCGTCCGGCGGCGGCGAACGGGTCCGTCCGTCTCCCGCGTGGCCATCGCCATGCTGCTGCTTTTTTTCGTTTTACAGACGGCAGTGCAATCGCTGATCAATCCGGTGAAAGAGATGGGCGAGATGACGATGGAGGTCGCTCGCCGAAACCCTGGATCCGGACCCATTCCCGCCTATCTGCCGGTTGGCCAGTCCAATGAGGTCGTCTTCGGAATGATCAATTTCAAACTGGGGCGCCGCGTGCTTCCCCTGACCACTCCGGAGGAGCTGCGAGCTTGGTTTGGAGCTCACCCGGATGGCTACGTCCTCGCGCGCGCTCCTCAGGCGCGGAAGCTCCCGCCTGAGCTGTTGCGGGAGCTTCTAATCGCTTGGGACGAGACCGGGCGAAGAGCGTCTCCCTACGCCCTGCTGGTTCGAAACCCTCAGCCTCGCTGAAAAACCTTTTCAATCAGTGCATCGACACCGGCGCCGGCGCTGCCCCGCTACGGCGTTTGAACAGCAGCAGCATGGGAATGCAGCAGAGGAAGAAGACGCCGACGACGCGGAAGGCGTCCATGTAGGTGAGCAGGAAGGTCTGCTTTACCACCGCTCCCTCCAGCGCTCCGTAGGCCTGTTGCTGGGCCTGGAACAGGGTGGAGCCCTTGGCGATCAAACCTTGAGTGATGGCGGACAGCCTTTCTCGCACGGCGGTGTCGTAGACCGAGGTGTGCGCGAGGAGGTTGAGCCGGTGCGTCCAGGAGCGGTGCTGGATGAACGTCGCCACCAGCGCCACGCCGAAGGAGCCGCCGAGTTGGCGCATCATGTTGGTCAGGCCCGCGCCCTGGGCAATGTCCTTGCCGCGGAGGTTCGACAGCGCCAGGGTCGTCAGCGGCACGAAGAGAAATCCAAGGCCCACGCCGCGCAGGATCAGCGGCCAGAAGAAGTCCAGGCGATCCGAGGACAGGGTCGAATGGGAGAGCATCCAGGTGAAGAAAAAGAAGGAGACGAAGCCGAGGGCGTTCATCAGCTGCGCCGGCACTCCCTTCTGCAGCAGCCGGCCCACCACCGGCATCATCACCGCTGTCGCCAGCGACCCCGGCAAGAGGATCAGGCCCGTCTGCATGGCGGTGAAGCCGAGCAGGTTCTGAGCGAAGACGGGGAAGATGAACACCGAGGCGTAGAGACCAAATCCCATGATGAAGGTGAAGAAGGTGCCCACGGCGAGCGAGCGGTCTTTGAGCACCCGTAGATCCACGATCGGATGGTCGATCGTGAGCTCCCGCCAGATGAAAGCCGTGAGGCTGAGCACGGCGACGACGGTGAGCACAATGATGTAGTTGGCGGCGAACCAGTCCTCGCTCTCACCGCGTTCGAGCACGATCTGCAAGGAGCCGATGCCGCCCACCAGCAGACCGATTCCAGTCCAGTCCACCTTCTTGGAGACCGGGCGAATGTCTCCTGATTCCGGAATGAAGGCCATCGCCATCAGCGCGGCGAGGATGCCGATCGGCAGGTTGACATAGAAGATCCAGCGCCAGGAGTAGCTGTCGGTGATCCAACCGCCGAGCGTCGGGCCGACGGTGGGTCCCACCACCACGCCGAGACCGAAGAGGCCGTTGGCCATCCCCAGCTCCTCGGGTGGAAAGGTTTCTACCAGGATCGCCTGCGAGGTCGAGAGCATGGCGCCGCCGCCGGCGCCCTGGATGAAACGGAAAATCACCAGCTCCCAGAGGCCGGTGGCGTGGCCGCAGAAGAACGACGCGACGGTGAACAGGATGAGCGAGCCGGTGAAGTAGTTGCGGCGGCCGAAGGCCGAGGCGAACCAGCCGGTCATCGGGATGACGATCACGTTGGCCACCACGTAACCCGTCACCACCCAGGCGATCTGGTCGAGCGTCGCTCCCAGGTTGCCCATCATCTGCGGTAGGGCGACGTTGACGATCGACGTGTCGATGAGCTCGATCACCGAGGCCAGGATGACCGTGATGGTGATGATCCACTTATTGGCGCCCTGCTGGGGCATGGCGAAACCCTCTCCCTGAAAATCCGGTAAAACCCGATCAATCAATCCCGATCAATCCAGATTGACGACGACGGAGACGTTCATGCCCACGCGCGGTGGGCGCTTGGGATCCGGTGGATCGGTGAAGACGATCTTCACCGGCACGCGCTGCACGACCTTGGTGAAGTTGCCGGTGGCGTTGTCCGGCGGCAGCAGGGAAAACTTGGCGCCGGTCGCGGCGGACAGCGACTCGACGCGGCCATGGAAGACGTGATTCGGGTAGGCGTCCACCTCGATCTCGACCGGCTGGCCAGGATGCATTTTGGCGAGCTGGGTTTCCTTGAAGTTGGCGCCCACCCAGGTGTCGGTGCCTTCGACGATGGCAAGCAAGGGCTGGCCGGCCTGCACGAACTGGCCCACCTCGATGGCTCGTTTCGAGACGAAGCCGGAAGCCGGCGCCCGCACCACGGCGTACGATAGCTGGAGCTTCGCCGCCTCCACGGTGGCCTGGTGTTGGGCGACGGAGGCCTGGGCCGCGGCCACCTGGCGCTGCGCCGCGTCGATTTGGGCGGCACCGGCGTCGGCGGTGGAGCGGGCGGCCTCGGCGGTGGAGCGGGAGGCCTCGGCCGACGCGCGGGCCGAATCGGCGGCGGCGCGGGCGGCGTCATATTGCTGCTGCGAGATCTCTTCTTTGGCCACCAGTGTCTTGTAGCGCTCCAGATCGGCCGCGGTCATCTCCTGCTTGGAGCGGGCCGCGGTCACGTCGGCCTGGGAGCTCGCCGCCTTGGCCCGGCTGCTCGCCTGGGCGGCCCGCATGTTGGCGACGTTCGCCACCGCGACGGACACCGCCGCCTGGGCGTTGACGAGGGCCGCCTGCTCCTGGTCCACCTTGGCTTGGAGGTCCCTCGGATCGATCCGCACCAGAACGTCGCCGGCGTGGACCGGCTGATTTTCCTGCACCAGGATTTCCGTCAGGTAGCCGGAGACGCGAGCCACCACCGGATCGATATCGCCGTCGATCTGGGCGTCGTCGGTGGTGGCGTGGTGCTCGTAGAAGACGAAGGTCTTGAAGCCGAAGATCCCTCCGACGATCGCCACCAGGCCGAGAATGCCAAGGACGATGTAGCGCCGGGCGCCCCGCTTTTTCGGCGGCGAAGCCGCCTCCGGCGCCGGCGTCTCCGCGTTTTTTTCAACTCTCAGTGGACTGCTCATCTCAACTTCCCTCCGTCGTGCCGGGTGTTCTGCGTTGCGTTGGATTCAGATTGTGTTGTTGCGCCGCCGCGATCTCCAGCGGGAACGATCAGGTCGCGGATCTGGCCCGTGGCCCGCGCCAGGTCGTAGCGAGCCTGGGATTCATCGGCCAGCGAATCGATGCGCGTATCGCGGGCGGTGGCCAGGGAAGTCTGCGCGTTGTCGACTTCGATCGATGGCGCGACGCCGGCCTTGAAACGGTCGCTCGCCTGCTCGAGCTCGTCCTCGGCCAGCTTCACGCCCTGGTCGGCCAGCTCGACGCGGCTGCGGGCGTTCTCCAACTGAAGGAGGGCCTGGCGCACGTCCTGCTCGATCTGGCGCTCGGTGTCTTTCTTTTGGATCAAGAGCTGTTGCTGCTGCGAGCGGGCCTCCGTCACCCGCGCCTCGATCCGTTTGCCGGTGAACAGCGGCACGTTGACCACGGCGCCGATCGACCGGCTCCAGTCGAGGTCCTGCACCCGGTTGCCGCTCTCGATCCCTTGCGCCTGAGCGGACACCGAGGGCAGCCTCTCCGCCCGCGCCGCCTCGATCGTCAGGGCGGCAGAGCGCAGGCGCTGGTCGAGCAGGGCCAGCTCGGGCCGGCCTTGTCGCGCCGCGGCCAGGGCCGCCGCCAGGGTGGGCACCGGGGCCGACGAGCTGCCGTCGTCGGTGAGCACGAGGTCGACGCCGAGGTCGGCTCCAATGGCCCGCAGCAGGGCGAGGCGCGCCAGGTTGCGCTGGTTGGTGGCGACCAGCAGCGCCTGCTGCTGGCGGGAGAGCTGGACGTCGGCTCGCGTCGTGTCGAGCCGCGTGCCGACGCCGGCGTTCTTTTGATCCAGGGCGATCTGGCGCAGCCGTTGAAAGAGGTCGACGTTGGCCTTGATCACGTCGATGCGGGCCGAGCTGCGGCCCATGGCGACGTAGAGCGAAGCCACGGCCGCAGCGACCTCATTCTCCGTGCGGCGGCGATCCTCTTCGCTGACGCGGATTCCGGCCTGGGCTGCCTGATAGCGCCGCTTCGCCGCGAGGTCGATGATGTTCATGGCCACCGTGATGTGGGTATCGACGACGTTGAACGGCGGCGTGACGAGAGGAACGCCCGGCAGCGTGAGGCCGAAGGTCGCCAGGTTGAGGGTCTGGTTGGAAAGCTGGCCGCCGGCACTGATCTGGGGCTGAAGCGCCGCTCGGGCCTCGGTCGCCCGGGCCTCCGCTTCGCCGACCCGCTCGGTGGCGAGCTGGGCCGCCGTGCCCTCGTCCAGGGCCCGCCGGATGGCCTCGGTCAGCGAGAGCCGCAGAACGGCTGGCGCCTGCGCGGCGGCCGGCTCCTGCTCTCCCCATTCTCCCCACGCTGCCCCCGCACCGCCCGCCAACGCCGCCGGAAGCAGCGCCAGCAGCACGGCCAAAGTACGAAGTCTCATGATGTCTTCTTCTCCTCTTCTTCCCCCTCGCACTTCATCCACGAGAGAACGTAGGCGGGGCAGTGGACCAGCTCGATTCCCTTCGCCTTGTCGCAGGCAAAGAAGCGAACGAGCTCGCGGTCCACGAGAACGACGCCCGCGAGATCCAGCGTCACCCGCCGCCCTATTGAACGAGCCCCCTTGACCAACTCTCTCAATTCCTCCAGATGCTCCTGGGTGAGCTGGCCGGAGAGGGCGTAGGTGACGGCGTCGTCGGTTTCGGATCGTGTCTCGATGCGTAACATCGTCTTGCTCCCGGCTAGGGGAAGCAGTACACGATCGGTGCCACGAAGCTGAGGTCGAAGAATCAGTGACTTACGGAGATCCGCGGAGAATTCACGACGGTGGATCGTTACGAGATCTCGGGAATTTACGAGATTTCGAGAGGGCCCCGTCTCCGCTCGGCGGAGCGCTCGGGGGATGAAGGACCTTCTGTGGTATCCTCACCGGCCCACTTGCCTGCGGCTGTGCCTGGCCGCTCCCAACCCCCAAATGGAGACAGCGTTTTGACCTTTCAGACCCGAGACGACGTGCGTAACCTCGCCATTATCGCCCACGTGGACCATGGCAAGACCACCCTGGTCGACGCGATGCTCTGGCAGAGCGGCATCTTCCGCCAGAACGAGCATGTGGCCGAGAGGGTGATGGACTCCATCGACCTCGAGCGCGAGAAGGGCATCACCATCATGGCCAAGAACACGGCCATCCACTATCGCGGCACCCGCATCAACATCGTCGACACTCCCGGCCACGCCGATTTCGGCGGCGAGGTGGAGCGGACCCTGAAGATGGTCGACGGCGTCATGCTGCTGGTCGACGCCAGCGAGGGGCCTCTTCCCCAGACCCGCTTCGTGCTGAAAAAGGCGCTGGAGGCGGGCCTGCCGCCCATCGTCGTGATCAACAAGATCGATCGCCCGGACGCCCGCGTCGCCGCGGTGCTCGACGAGGTCTTCGATCTCTTCATCGATCTCGACGCCAGCGAGGACCAGCTCGAGTTTCCGGTGCTGTACTGCAACGCCCGGGCGGGGCTGTGCCGCCTGACTCCGGAAGGGCCCGACGAGACCCTTCAGCCGCTGTTCGAGGAGATCGTGCGCTCCGTGCCGGCGCCGCGCTTCGATCCCGAGATGCCGCTCCAGCTGCTGCTCATCACGCTCGACTACGACGACTACGTGGGCCGGCTCGCCATCGGCAGGATTTTCAACGGCCACATCCGCAAGGGGCAGGAGATCGCCCTCAGCCGTCTCGACGGCACGTTGGTGCCGGTCAAGGTGAACTTCCTCTATGGCTATGACGGGCTGCGGCGCACCGAGATCGCCGAGGCTGGGCCGGGCGACATCGTGGCCGTGGCGGGCATCGAGGAGGTGAGCATCGGCGAGACGCTCACCGAGCGGGACAATCCGCGTCCGCTGCCGCCCATCCAGATCGACGAGCCGACGATCTCGATGATCTTCTCGATCAACGACTCGCCCTTCTGCGGCCGTGAGGGCAAGCACGTCACCTCGCGCAAGCTCAAGGAGCGGCTGGAAAAAGAGTCGCTGATGAACGTCGCCATCCGCATCGAGCCCACCGACACGCCGGAGGCGTTCAAGATCTCCGGCCGCGGCGAGCTGCAGCTCGCCATCCTCATCGAGCGCATGCGCCGCGAGGGCTACGAGATGTCGGTGGGCAAGCCCGAGGTGATCACCCGCCACATCGACGGCCAGCTCCACGAGCCCATGGAAATGCTGCTGGTGGACTGTCCGGAGGACTTCATCGGCGTCGTGACGCAGATGTTGGGCGCCCGCAAGGGGCGGATGATGAAGATGGTCAACCACGGCTCCGGCCGGGTGCGCATGGAGTTCCGGGTGCCGTCCCGGGGCCTCATCGGCTTCCGCTCCGAGTTCCTCACCGACACCAAGGGAACCGGGATCATGAACCACCTCTTCGGCGGCTGGGAGCCGTGGCACGGCGAGATCGCCCACCGCGCCACGGGCGCCCTGGTGGCCGACCGTTTCGGCCGCACCACCGCCTATGCCATCGAGAACCTGCAGCCGCGGGGCGAGCTCTTCCTGTCGCCCGGCGCCGAGGTCTACGAGGGGATGATCGTGGGCGAGCACGCGCGGATCAACGACCTCGACGTCAACATCACCAAGGAAAAGAAGCTCACCAACATGCGCGCCTCCGGCTCCGACGACGCCGTGCGCCTCATCCCGCCGCGGCTGATGAATCTGGAGCAGGCCCTGGAGTTCGTCAAGGAGGACGAGCTCGTCGAGGTGACGCCGCTCTCCTTCCGGTTGCGCAAGCGGATCCTGGCCGCCAACCGGCGGAAGTAGCTGCCGCGGTTCCCGTTGCCAGATTTCTGGCCCACCCTTTGCATTTCAGCCGGCTGCAGGATGGCGCTTCCGAGGGAGCCACAACCCATTTTCGTCCCTCGGGCTTGACAAGCTCGTGAAAACCGGCAATCGGTGCTACTATCGCCGCCGGTTCTTGAACCTGGATTTTCCCTCTATGGAGGAAGCGAAATGAAGAAACTCGTTCTGGGTGTGTGTCTGTTGTGCTTGATTGGACTGGGCTACCCGGCTCGCGCGGTCATCTGCACGATCGACGCGGTGCCGGCGGCGACGCTGCTGCTGCCGTACTTCGAGGTGGATCTCAACAACCCGAACGGGCTCACCACCCTGTTCTCGGTGAACAACGCCTCGGCCACGGCGATTCTGGCCCACGTGGTGGTCTACTCGGATCTGTCGGTCCCCGTGCTCGACTTCAACATCTACCTGACGGGCTATGACGTGCAGACGATCAACCTGCGCGACATCATCGTCAACGGCGTAATGCCGCAGACGGCCTCCGCCGGGCAGGATCCCGACGACGACATCAGCCCGAAGGGTCCCAAGTCGCAGGACATCAACTTCGCCAGCTGCACCGGCCAGTTGCCTCCGCCGCCTCTGCCGCCCAGCTTCATCCAGCACCTCGCCCTGTCGCTGACCGGTAAGGCCTCGCCGCTGTTCAGTGGCCTGTGCTCCGGCCGCGCCCTGGGCGACAACATCGCTCGCGGCTACATCACGGTGGACACGGTGAACAACTGCACCCTGCGTCTGCCGAGCGATCCG
>DATIOS010000603.1:0-9884 GCA_035472915.1 Thermoanaerobaculia bacterium | reverse complement strand
CGGAGCCGGCCGTGAGAAGGTCATGGAGGCTCGTGCCCTGCAGCCCAGCCCGGCATTCTCCGCCCCCTCCTGGCCCTCGCCCTCGGCGCCCTGCTTTTCGCGACGGGGGTCACCCTGGCGCGTCGGTGGCTGCCCGATTGGCAGGCTCAGCACCTCCGTTCGCAGGCGTTTTTCGTGCGGCGTTTCGAGGAGCTTGCCCAAGTGGCAGGAATCCGTCTGGGTGCAGGCGCTCCCCGGGTCGTGTTCGCCAAGCACAACAAGAAACTGGATCTCGACGAATCGGTTGTCGACGGCCTGCCTCCTGGCAAGGCCGCTGAGGTGGGGGCGGGCCTGATCGTCGACGCCAGACAAGACGGGACTCTGGAAGCCAAGAACGATCGCCGCGAGCTGATCGCTCACTTCTCCGCCTCCGGCTATCTGCTGCTCATTCAATTTGGGAGTACAGAAGAAACCGTCGTCAAGAACGCGACGCGGAAGGGCCCGCCGGCTTCTCCCGAGCTCCAAGCCCACCTCACCAGCCTCCTGCTCCGGCCCGGGGAGAAACTCGGCCCGCCGACTCAAGGCGGCTTCCAGGGCTTGGCTGGAGAGACCTATCCGATTCAGGGCAGCCGGCCCCCTCAGAGGATCGCGGCCGGAGCGCTGCCTGGCGGAGCCGTTCTCGTCGTCCGCCAACTCGTCGAGCGGGCGGAAGGAAGCTCGGGCTCCACCGCCGGCACAGCCGCTGAGGTCATTTTCACCGCCGTGCCCTTTCTCTGCGGGATCTTCACTGCCGTCATCCTCTTCTTTCTCCTGCTCGTGCGGCGTCGCATCGACCTCGTTTCCGGCGCGTGGCTGGGAGCTCTCCTCCTGGTCGTGGCCACGGTCCCGACCCTGGCCGCTGACTGGACTTGGATAGGTTTGCTCTCGGTTCTCGGCGCCTTCTTCATCGCCTTGTGGGGATTCGGGGTCTGGTCCACGGGCGAGTCGTACCTCCGCTCGGCTCAACCGGGGCTGACCGTGAGCCTCGACGCTCTGCTCCATGGCCGGCTCGGACCCCGGGGAGGCCGGGCGCTGGTCTGGGGCGTTACGGGAGGCGCCACGCTCGCTGGACTACGGCTGGCAGCCCAGGCTGTGGCGGCGCGCCTTCCCGGCGCCTGGCCTGAGGAAGGAAGCCTGCGGCTCCCAATCTTCGGCGTCTTCACCCCATTCAACGACGGTGTCGTTCTGGCAGGTGCCGTTGCCCTGGCGCTGGGCCTCGCCTGGAGATTCGTGCCCGCACGCTGGGCCGCCGTGGCCGCGACGCTCGCCGCGGGGCTCGCCTTCCCATTCGTCAACATCCATCCATGGCCCTTCCAGGTGGTGGTCAGCGTGGCGGCAGCCGGCCTGCTCGTGATCCTCTGCCGGCGAGCCGGCCTCGCGGCAGCTCTCACCACCGCCCTCGGGGCCTACCTGCTTCAGGCCGCGGCCTTCTGCGCCTTCTACCCGACCTGGCTCCCGGTCTCTCTCGCGGTGGCGGCGGGCACACCGGCTTTCCTCCTCTTCCTGGGCTTCGTCGGGCTCAGCCGCCCGGGAGAGGCGGAGATCGAGCAGCTCAAACAGCCGGCGTTCATGAAGCGCATCGAGGAGGAGCGGCGGATCAAGTACGAGATGGACTTGCTCGCCCGCATCCAGCTCGGGTTGCTGCCCCAACAGCTCCCCCGGATCACGGGTTGGGAGATCGCGGCGACCTCGCTGCTGGCGACGGAAGCGGGCGGAGATCTTTACGACTTTTTCCCGGACGAGGAGGGCTTTCTCTGGATCGCGGCCGGCGACGTGGCCGGCCACGGCTACTCCTGCTCCATCGCCCAGGCGATGACCGTCGCCTCCCTGTCGAGCCTCATCACCTCCACCCAGACTCCCGGCGGCGTGCTGCAACAGGTGGACCGCGTGCTGCGACGGAATACCCACCGTCACTTCACGACCCTCGTCCTGCTGCGCCTCGATCCGCGGACGGGGACGGGCCGCCTCGCCAACGCCGGCCATCCCTACGCCCTGCTGAGCGCCGAGGGGCAGGTCTCGGAGATCGCCCTCGCTGGGCTCCCCCTGGGCCAAGGCCCGAAACGGCAGTATGCCGACGCCGACGTGGAGATCACGCCGGGCGCCGCCCTGGTCTTCGCCTCGGACGGCCTCTTCGAAGCGACCGACTCGCGGGGGATCTCCTACGGCTACGAGCGGCCCCGCGAGGTGCTGCACGGCCTCGCCGGCAGATCCGCCACGGAGATCCTCGACGGTGTGATGGCAGACTGGCGCCGCTATCGCGGTGCGGTCGAGCAGGAGGACGACACGACGGTGGTGGTGGTGAAAAGGCTCTGAACGATCTCAAACTCCAGTCACAAGGAGGTCGATCGCAGCAATTATTTCGGAACGGTGCTGCTGGACCTGAGTAACTGGGACTCCCAACTCGCTCTTTAGGATTCCGGCGAGTTGGGGCGTCAACATAATGAACGCCTCGCCCTCGATCACCAACAGAGGCGTCAAAGTCTTCAGGACCTTGCCCTTCAAACTGAGAGCCGGACGGAGAGGCACCACAACCCGTGTTTCCAAATCTTTCAACAAATCGCTCTGGATGTCGAGCAGGAAGGGAACTGCTGTGCGGGTGTTAGGATTCTTGTTCGTGTAAACGGTGAACTGAGCCATCAAAAACCCCGCACGCCGTCACTAAAAACGCCGTGCTTGGCAACAAGCTCATTGTAGGTCTCGATCGCTTCTCGATTCTCCTCAAGCCAGATCTCGCGGTTCCTTTTACTGATCTCGTCAGCCAGCGCGTCCTCGAGGGTCGCCGAAGGATTGATACCCAGCTCGTGAGCCTTCTTTAAAAGATCACCGTTGATGCGAAGCTGAGCCGGCTTCTTGGCGGCTCTACGATCGTAGAGTGAACGCTTTGGGGCAGAGATTCTTGAAGCTTCCATTCTTGAAGTATAGCGCCAGAGAGCCTGAAACGGATGCCGGAGAGTCGGCAGCTGTTTCTCGCGTCAAAGCAGCCGCAAATCCCGCTTGATCTCGTTGACCCGCGCCTGGATCTCGCCACGGTCCAGGGTGCGGAAACGCTCCGGTAGCAGCTCACGGCTGGTGCATTCGAGGACGGCGCAGAGGATCTGCATCTCCCGCTCCCGCGAGTTGGCCGGCGGGATGAAGTCGCTGAAGGCCTTCTGGAGATGCTCCACCTTCAAATCGTCCGAGTCGGCCGCTTCGGCTTCCAGGACGGCCCGCACGAGCACGGCTTCGAGATCCGATCCGGAGAGGCCCAGGTACTGATCCTCGGTCGCCACGTCGGAGATCGTGGTCACCGCGGTCTTCAAACCCAGCTTCTTCACCATCACGCGATAGATCTCGTCGTACTCGGCTGCGGTCTCCGGGTAGAAGAGGGGAATGTGCTCCTCGGCGCGCCCCTGGCGCTTGAGGTCGATGGGCAGAAGGTCCGGCCGGGCGGTGATGAGGAACCAGAGGATGCGGCCGCGGTAGCGGGTGTCGCCCATGAAGGCGGCGATCTGGGCGAAGACGCGGTTCTGGGTTCCCGAGTCTCCCTGTTGATCGCGATTGCCCAGGGCAGCGTCGGCCTCGTCGATCACCACACCCACCGGCGTCAGGGAAGCGAGGATCTTGAGGATGCGTTCCAGGTTGGACTCCGTGGAGCCCACCCACATGGAGCGGAAGTTCTTCAGCTTCACGCAGGGAAAGCCGATCTCGTTGACGAAGCACTCGACGAGGAAGGTCTTGGCGCTTCCCACCGGGCCGCAGATCAAGTAGCCCATGGGCACTGCGCTGGGATTTCCCCGCCCGATGGCGCGCGCCGCGCGGCGCAGGCGATCCTTGACCGCCGGCATGCCCGCCACCATCGAGAGGTCGAACTTGGGCTCCAGGTACTCCAGCAAACCGAGGCCCTCGGTTTCGATGACCTCTTTCTTCATCGCCCGCACCCGTTCGCGGGTGAGATGGTCGCCGTTGGCGTCGGCGCCCTCCAGGAGCTGGCCGATCTGCACCCGGGTCATGCCGGCCGTCAGCTCGGCGAGGCGCTGGGGCGGCAGGTCGGACTTCCCGGTGTACCACTCGGGCGAGCGCACGGCCTGAAGGTAGGCGAGCCGCTCGGCCGGATCGGGACGGACGATCTCGATCTCCCGCGTCGAGTGGGCTCGCACCAGCTTGGGGTCGAGCTCGGCCAGGCTCTCCGTCACCAGCACGACGACGATGTTCTTCGCCAGCAGGACCGGGTCCTGCGACCACTTGCGGAGATAGACCAGCACAGCCCGGTCCTCGGGCGTGCGGTAGGCGACCTCGGCGGCGGGAACGATCGTCTCGGCGAACGGCAGCAGGAGGACGACAGGCCGGGCCGGCTGGCAGGAGGCGCACTGCAGGTAATAGGAGTCGAGCAGCGCGAAACAGTTGGGAGCGTCGCGGGGGAGACCGTCTGCCCAACTCGTGCCATGAACTCCATCGTAGCCCTTGACGAAACCCTGGAAGCTGGAGCGCGCCGCCGGAGTCGCAAAACCCAGACCCTCGGCCCGGTTGTAGGAGACGATGGACGACCAACCGGCGAAGAGCTGATGGCTCAGGAAGTCGTCGAGCGACAGGAAGCGCAACCCGTCCGCGCCGCGCACCGGCACCAGGTCGGCCGGCACGCCGTGCAGGACGAAGGTGTTCGCCTGCTTGGCGGTGACCGTGCGCACCAGCTCCGACGCCCAGGGCGGTAGGGAGTCGAGGAAAACCGGCGGCGCGGGCGCGGCGGCTTCAGTCATCGGCGGCGTCTGCGGCGTCTGCGGCATCGATCAGCCCGCGTCCGGCAGCTTCTGCGGCGTCGCCTGGCCCGTGGGCTGGGTAGGGAACGGCGCCGCCTCCTTGGTGGCGTCCGGCTTCTTGAGGCCCATCTCCACCTCGAACTCGGAGAGCACGCTCTGGGCCTGGAGCTGGCGGGCCTTGCGCTCGTTCTTGATGCGATCGACGTCGAGCCCGCCGGTGGCCACCTCGACGGCAGCCTTGGCCTCGGCCGAGCGCTGCCGGATCTCGTCGAGATACTTGTCGTTGGTGGCGGCGGTGCCGTAGGTGTCGAGCTCGGCGATGGCCGAGGCGGCGCTCTTGAGCGCCGAGGCGTTCTTCGACTCGGTGATCGCCTTGCGGCTCTCCTCCATCTTCTGCCGCAGCTTCTGCTTGATGTCCTCCACCGTGATCTGGGCGTTCTCGAAAGCCTTGCTGGCCGCCGTCAGCTGATCGGTGGTGGTCGCGAGCTCCTGGCGGACCTGCTGCAAGCTCGCCGCGTCGTCCTCGGCGAGGCGACGGGACTCGGGGCTGCCCTCGGTGAGGGCGGCCTTGATCGAGTTGATGAGCTGCTTCTCCCGCGCCTCCAGCGCCTGCTTGCCCTGCTCCAGGCGGATGACGGTGGCGCGGGTGGTGATCAGGATCTGGTTCAGCTTCGGCAGCGTGTTGCGCATCTCCTCGATCGACTCCTGGAGCATGACCTCCGGGTCCTCGGCGAAGGAGATGAAGTAGCCGATCCACGATTTGAACACTCGGGCAAGGCGTGCAAACATGACGGTCTCCTGGGACGCGGCGCGGCGGCCGGCCTATTTCGGGAGCGCTTCCGGCGCGGCCGCAGCCGCGGGGCGGGGCGATTCCGCGGTCGTGATGGGGTTGGCCTCGACGAACGGGTTGACGGCATCGTACAGCTTGCGCTCTTCCACGCGCTTCACCGCCTGCCAGCGGGAGAGGCGGGACTGCTCCGCCTCCAGGGCGACGCGGTTGGCCTCCATCTTCTCCCGGTTGCGGCGGCTGACCTCGTCGATCTCCGCCTGAAGCTGGGCGTTGTCCTTGTCGATCTGATCGGAGCGGGAGGTCAGCTTGGAGCGCAGGAACTCCTCGAACTTGTCCAGCGCCTGGTCGCGGCGCACGGCGTCCTGAACGATGTCGGTCACCGGCACCGGCCCGGAAGGATTCATGTTGAGGAAGCCGGTGAGCGCCCCTGCCTTGGCCCGCGCGTCCAGCGTCGCGAAGCCCGGCGAAGCGAAGATCTCCAGCACCTTGTAGGCGGTATAACCATGCGGCGGATCGGTGACTCCGGCGGCGCGGTAGATCGCCGCGAAATCGGGGATCTCGCCGCCTCCCCCGTCCGCGGGAACGGGAAGCTTCTTCTCGTCGATCACCGGCGGCTCGGGGAGCGTCCCGAGCAGGTCGCGGATATCCGCGGGAGGACCCGGCATCCCCGGCATTCCCTGCGGTACAGGCCGGCTCGGCGGCGCCGACTCGATGGCGGCGACCTCATCCGGCGACATCTCCACGAGCTTCATCTTGCTGAGAACTTCTTTGAGACCCATGGCGTTTCCTTCGCTGCGGGGTGAATTGTCGTCGAGAGACCGAGCTCAGGAAGCCTATGGCTGGCTCAAGGGGGTGTCAAGGAGCGCCCGAATATCGTGGAAACCGGCGGTGGAGACGAGGCAGGGGCAACAGGTTCGAGAGCGACACCAGCGATCCGGCAAGGGGGCTGAGCTCGGCCATCTCCAGCGGCGTCAGCGGCCGGATCACCATCACCCGGCGCGGCCGGCGCACCGTCGTGGGATCGCACCCACGCTCCAGAAATGCCGCGAAAAGCCAGCGGCCGAGAGTACGGCGAGCCGCGTTCACGGGGGGATTGTAACCCGACTGACCGGATGACGCGTGTCGTCGAAGTCTCTGGCCTGCGCCGCCAGGGATTGAAATCGCCTGGCTACCAACTGTAGTCCCTACGGGACACTGGAAGAACGAATTGCGGTCCCGGAGGGGACAAGAGTCGGTAGCCAGGTGATTTCAATCCCTGGCGGCATAGGCGTCTCTGTCGCCTTTTGGGGCACCCCTCGGGCACCCTCTCAGGTGAAATAGCCTCCGGCGCCCCTTGCGCCCGGTTCATCATCCCTGTATCATTCAGCCATGAACGATGTTTCGGCCACCGTCTGTCCCACGGCCCTGGCCTTCCAGATGCTGGGCGCGGCCCACGAGGTCGAGGCGCGGCTGGAGAGCGCTTTGGACCGGATCGGCCTGTCGGTAGCGAAGTTCGGCGTCCTCGCCAAGCTGGTGGAGGCCAGCGAGCCCCTGGCTTTGGGGTGCCTCGCGGAGCGCTCCTGCTGTGTACGGTCGAACATGACCCAGCTGGTGGATCGCCTGGAAGCGGACCGGCTCGTGGAACGGATGAACGATCCCAGCGACCGGCGTTCCGTCCTTGCCGCTCTGACGACCGCGGGCCGCGAGCGTCACGCCGAGGGCCTCCGCATCGTCGAGGAAGCCGGCCGGGAGGTCTTCGCCGGCTTGAACGACGACGAGCGCGCCACGCTGAGGCGCGTCCTGGCGCAACTGGGAAAGCAAACCTGAGGGCCCTTTTTTTGATTCGATAGTTCAGCCCTGCACTTTTAATGGACAAACCTTTCTTCGATGAACAACAGAGGAGAATCCCATGACCGAAGCTCAAGAGCAGCACTCGCAGCATCCACATCATCCGATATTGACCCCCGTCCAACTCGGTCCCTACACCCTTCGCAACCGCATGGTGATGGCACCCATGACCCGCAACCGCGCCGTCGAGGGACTCGTTCCGGCACCGATCGCCGCCACCTACTACCAACAGCGGGCGTCCGCGGGGCTCATCGTCACGGAAGGCTCTCAGGTCTCGGCTCAGGGCGTGGGCTATCCGAACACGCCGGGCGTTCACTCCGAGGCTCAGGTGGAGGGTTGGAGGAGAGTGACCGCGGCCGTGCATGAGCGGGGCGGGCGAATCTTCCTCCAGCTTTGGCACGTGGGGAGGATCTCCCACCCGTCGCTGCAGCCCGACGGCGCGTTGCCGGTGGCGCCGTCGCCCATCGCCGCCGAGGGAACGGTACGCACCTCCAGCGGCCCGCAGCCGTTCGTCGCGCCGCGGGCACTGGAGATCGCCGAGATCCCCGGCCTCGTCGAGCAGTTCGCCCACGGTGCCCGCACGGCCCTCGCGTCCGGTTTCGACGGCGTCGAGATCCACGGCGCCAACGGCTACATCGTCGACCAGTTCCTGCGCGACGGCACCAATCACCGGACCGACGAGTACGGCGGCTCGTCCGAGAACCGGGCTCGCTTCCTCGTCGAGGTGGTGGAGGCGGTGGTGGGAGTCTGGGGCGGCAATCGAGTCGGAGTGCGCGTCTCGCCGACCGGCGCCTTCAACAGCATGTCCGACTCCGACCCGGTGGCGACTTTCGGCCACGCCGCCGAGGCGCTGGACCGATTCGGCCTCGCCTATCTCCACGTGGTCGAGCCGGTGAGCGGCCCCATGGCGACGCCGGGGGCGCCCGCCGTGGCCCCGGCCATCCGGCAGCGCTTCCATGGTCCCCTCATCCTGAACGGCGGCTTCGACCTGGCGACGGCCGACGCCGCCATCGCTGAGGGCAGGGCCGATCTGATCTCCTTCGGCCAGCTCTTCCTGGCCAACCCGGACCTCCCCGAGCGCTTCGCCGAGGGAGCGCCGCTCAACTCGCCCGACTACGCCACCTTCTACACCGGCGGCGAACGGGGCTATATCGACTACCCGGTACGGACCCAGGTGGCTGCGGCGGTATGACGGCTTGAGGCTCAAAGGCGGCACGGGACAGGCCACCCCGTGCCGCAAGGGGAGCTCAGCGGACGGGGTCGACCCGGATGCGGAAGTTGATCACGTTGCCCCACTGTGGGATGAAGCCGCAGCCCGTCGGCGCCGCGTTCCACGACAGAATGGCCCGCGCCGCCACGGTAGGTCCGACGGTGAGCGTGGTCGCCGTGCCGATGTTGGCCGCGCTCGTGCGCAGACCGCCGGCGGGCACCGTGTCCCGGTAGACGGCATAATCCCAGGGCACTACCGCGCCCGCCGACTCGTCATGGATGGACAGCGCGACCTCGCCTGCCACCTCGTCGACGCCGAAGGCGCCATTGCCGTTCCAGTCCGCGCAGAACAACACGTGCTCGAAGGAGCCGGCGGTATCCACACCGCCGTTGTAGCCGGCGACCTGCTTGATCTGGAGAGTGCACGCGAGACGGCTCTCCTGAGGATAGAAGCCACACCCCTTCAGCTCCTCATAGGTCGTGATCTGGGTCGGCGGGGGGCAGCAGGGCAGGGCCCTCTCGACCTGAATCTGTGATTTTGCCGACCCTGCAAAACCTCCCAACAACACAAGCAGCAAAAAGAGGGGAAGATGGAACCGATTCATACGGATCTCCTTTCCCGGCCGTGGCCGTCGTTCTGCATGGCCATCATCGGCGTGCAGAAAGTCGGAAGCGGAGCTCCGGCGGGGCGGTCCATGCCGGAGCGCCGCCCGAGGACGGATCTACTGATTTATCGTTACATTTCTATAATTAGTTGTCAAGCTATGCTTGAATCTCTGGCGCCCGTTCGCACGGGCTTCCAGCGGGGGATCATGCCCAGACGGGGAACGCGGGGCAGGTGGGGAGGGTGGTCTGAGACAGCCTAATGGAGGACGTCTACGTCTTTGGAGTGAGAGGAGATCCCTGAAGGATCGCGGCGATTCCGTCGACGACGATGAACTCCGCCTCGTTTCGGACGAATACTCTGACGACCTCGTCAAACCTTAGCTCGGCAGCCATTCTGGGAGCGGATCCGGATTACGGTGTTCATGAAATCCTGGGCAGTCCTCAAACGCTCCGTTGGCGTCAGCTTGAGCTTGTCGCGAATCTGACTGACGTCGCCCCAGTCCAAGCCCCACTCCGACACCTCCAACTGGTCGTAGTCGGTGGGAATCCCTTCCATCTCCGGGTCCGCGACCCCGTCGTCTCGCCGATCCATGACCGAATCGTACCAGAGGGATTCTCCTGCGCGCGGGTCAGTGCCGGCTATGCGATGCGGGTTAGCCGCTCATGGTTGGGGCTAAGTACCTGTCACGAAATAACCTAGT
>DATIOS010000602.1:0-6417 GCA_035472915.1 Thermoanaerobaculia bacterium | reverse complement strand
GTGGAACTTCATTCCGCAGATCCTCGGCTTCTTCGTTTTCCTCGTGGCCTCGTTCGCCGAGACCAACCGGTTGCCCTTCGATCTGCCGGAAGCGGAGTCGGAGCTCATCGCCGGCTTCCATACCGAGTACAGCGCCATGCGGTTCGCCGCCTTCTTTCAGGCCGAGTACACCAACATGGCGGCGCTCGCGGCCCTGGGAGTAACGCTTTTCTTCGGCGGTTGGAGCCTACCCGGAGTGCACATCGGCGGCTGGCTCGGGGCCATCGTGGGCCTCGTCACCCTGATCGCGAAGATCGGCATCTGCATGGCCGTCTTCGTCTGGGTGCGGTGGACCTTCCCGCGCTTCCGCTACGACCAGTTGATGCGGCTGGGCTGGAAGGTGCTGCTGCCTCTCTCCATTCTGAATCTCGTTCTGGTGGCCGCCATGACGCTCGCGGGCTGGCTCTAACCTTATGGGAACCTTTATCTTCCTGATCTTCGCGGCCTTGGCGGTGGCTTCGTCGCTGGTGGTGGTGATGCACCGGAGCCCCGTCTACGCGACGATGAGCCTGGTGGTGACGCTCTTCTCGGTGGCGGTGCTCTTCGTGCTCCTCGGCGCGCCGTTCCTGGGAGCTCTCCAGATCCTCATCTACGCCGGCGCCATCGTGGTGCTGTTCCTCTTCGTCATCATGCTGCTCAACCTCCAGAAAGAAGGAGAGGCGGCCGGACGGCGCCGCGGGCAGCTCTGGGTCGCGCTGCCGGGCGCGCTGATTTTCATCGGCATGGTGGGGCTCGTCTTCTGGCGCGCGGGCGCGCCGGACCTGCAACCGTTGACCGAGGATCTGGTGTCGCTCAAGGGGCTGGCCACGGCGCTCTTCACCGATTACCTGCTGCCGTTCGAGATCGTCGGCCTGCTGCTGTTGGTGGCGGTGATCGGCGCCACCGTGGCGGCCCGCCGGGCGCCGGACGCGGCGGACGGCGCGGGCTTGCTACCCCGCGAAGACTTCGTGGCCGAAGAGACCGAACGCAAGGAGGCCCGCCCGTGAGCAGCGTTCCCATTTCGTGGTATCTGATGCTTGCGGCGCTGCTTTTCGCCATCGGCACCGTCGGCGCGCTCACCCGGCGCAACGGCATCAGCATCTTCCTCTCGATCGAGCTGATGCTCAACGCGGCCAACCTCACCCTGGTCGCCTTCTCGCGCCAGATGGGCGACCGCACCGGCCAACTGATCGTTTTTTTCGTCATGGCCGTGGCCGCCGCCGAAGCCGCGGTGGGGCTGGCCCTGTTCATCGCGGTGTTCCGCGCGCGGCGCACCATCGACGTCAACCGCCTCAACCTGATGCGCGGATAAAGCCTAAATGCTTGAGTTTCTCTGGCTGATTCCGATCCTCCCCCTCGCCGGCGCGGCCGTCAACGGCCTGCTGGGCCGGCGGTTCCCCAAAGGCTTGGTCACCGCGGTGGGCGTGGGCGCGCCGCTGCTGTCGCTCCTCGTCGCCCTCGGCTGCCTGTGGGTGTACCACGGTTCATTCCCCAATGAGGCCTACAACCAGGTCCTCTACGCCTGGACGGCAGGTGACCTTTCGATTCCCGTCGCCTTCCTGCTCGACCGGCTGTCGGCGGTGATGCTCTTTATCGTCACCTTCGTGGGCTTCCTGATTCACGTCTACTCCGCGGGCTACATGGCCCACGAAGAGGGGTACAGCCGCTATTTCGCCTATCTGAACCTGTTTATGTCGGCAATGTTGCTGCTGGTGCTGGGCAACAACTACCTGGTGATGTTCGTGGGTTGGGAAGGGGTCGGTCTCTGCTCATACCTCCTGATCGGTTTCTATTACGATCAGCGGTTCCCGCCTTATGCCGGCAAGAAGGCGTTCATCGTCAACCGCATCGGCGACTTCGCCTTCCTGGTGGGGATGTTCGCCCTGTTCGCCAACTTCGGCACGCTCAACTACGCCGATCTCTTCTCGCGCATCTCGGAGCAGCCGGGGTTGGTCACCGGCCCCACAGTGATGGGGCTGCCGCTCGCCAGCTTCGTAGCCCTCTGCTTCTTCGTGGGCGCGATGGGCAAGAGCGCGCAGATTCCCCTCTACGTCTGGCTGCCGGACGCCATGGCCGGCCCGACGCCGGTTTCCGCCCTCATCCACGCCGCCACCATGGTCACCGCCGGTGTCTACATGGTCGTGCGTTCGAACGTGATCTATCAGTTGGCTCCGGGGGTTTCGCAATTCGTCGCCGTGATCGGTGCGGCGACGGCGATCTTCGCGGCCACCATCGCCATCGCGCAGACGGACATCAAGAAGGTGCTCGCCTACTCCACCGTCTCGCAGCTCGGCTACATGTTCCTCGCAGCCGGGCTCGGCGCCTACTCAGCAGCGCTCTTCCACGTCATGACCCACGCCTTCTTCAAGGCTCTCCTCTTCCTTGGCTCCGGCTCGGTGATCCACGCCATGGGCGGCGAGCAGGACATGACGAAGATGGGCGGCCTCAAGAAGCACCTGCCGTCAACTTTCTGGACTTACCTGATCGGCACCTTTGCCATTGCCGGTATCCCGCCGCTCGCGGGTTTTTTCAGCAAGGACGAGATCCTCCACGCCGCGGCCGGCAACGGCCAGTGGGTACTGTGGACCGTGGGGCTGATCACGGCCGGGCTGACGGCGTTCTATATGTTCCGCTCCGTTTTCCTCACCTTTTTCGGCACCTTCCGCGGCACTCACGAGCAGGAGCATCACCTGCACGAATCGCCGGCCGTGATGACAATTCCGCTGTGGATTCTCGCCGCCGGAGCCGTAGTGGCTGGTTTCGTGGAAGTGCCCAAGGTCCTCGGCGGTATCGACCGATTCCATCTCTGGTTGGAGCCCGTCCTCTTCCACCCCGCGGGTCGTGAAGCGATCGAGCACGAAATGGGAACGGGGATGGAGTGGGCATTGATCCTTATCGCCGTAGCTGTGGCCGTGGCCGGCATTCTTCTCGCCCGGCGCATGTATGGCGGCGACTCCGGCCTGGCCAATGGGCGCACCTGGGCCGAGCGCTTCCCCACTCTCCACCGGGTGTTGGTCAACAAGTATTACGTTGACGAAATCTACGACGTCCTGATCGTCAAACCCCTTGCCGGCCTTTCGCGGTTCTTCTGGAAGGGGGTCGATACCTTCATCATCGACGGCACGATCCACGCCGGAGCCTACGCAACCGAGCTGACGGGCGAATTTGGGCGCCTCAGCACCACCGGCAACGTCCGCACCTACGCCCTCTACTTCTTCCTCGGCGTGATCCTCCTCGGCTGTTGGATCGCTTTCGGGTAACCGGACCTCCTATGGAACCCTTTTTCGGACTGCTCGCCGGCAACACGCTGACCCGCCTGGTTTTCTTCCCGGCGATCGCCGCCGTGCCGCTGCTGTTCCTCGTCAAGGCACCGGCGCGAGCGGCCAAGATCTATGTACTGATCGCCTCTCTCGTCGAGCTCGCCTTCGGGATCTTCTACCTCGCGACGCACCTCGGAGCCGACGGAAGCTTCACCCTGGTGCACGACGCGCCGCTCACCTGGATCGCCAGCTACGGCATCAAGTATGACCTCGCCATGGACGGCATCTCGATGCCGCTGGTGCTGCTCGGCATCTTCCTATTGCCGCTGGTGATCCTCGGCTCGTGGAAGGGGATCTCGGATCACTGGCCGCTCTTCGGCGTCTCGCTGCTGCTGCTCACCACCGGCGTGCTCGGCGCTCTCCTAGCCTACGACCTCTTCGTTTTCTACGTTTTCTGGGAAGTCATGCTGGTGCCGATGTACCTGCTGATCGGCATCTGGGGCGGCGAGCGGAAGATCTACGCGGCGGTGAAGTTCTTTCTCTACACCATGGCGGGGAGCCTGTTGATGCTGGTAGCCATCCTCTGGATGGCGTGGACGTTCCAGGGGCTGAACGGCGGCGTCTGGAGCTTCGCTTACGATGACCTGCTGCGGCTCAACCTGCCCGAGCACCAGCAGATCTGGCTGTTCGCGGCGTTCGCGCTGACTTTCGCCATCAAGGTGCCGATGTTCCCGGTCCATACCTGGCTGCCGGATGCCCACGTCGAGGCACCCACCGGCGGCTCGGTGATTCTGGCGGGAATCCTGCTGAAGCTCGGCACCTACGGTTTCCTGCGCTTCGCTCTGCCGCTGTTTCCCCACGCCAGCGCGGTGGCCCGGCCGCTGCTGCTGACGCTTGCGATCGTCGGAATCCTTTACGGCGCGCTGGTGGCCTGGGTCCAGGTGGACATGAAGAAGCTCGTGGCCTACTCCTCCATCGCCCACTTGGGATTCGTGATGCTGGGCCTGCTGGCGGCCGATATCGTCGCCTGGCAGGGCTCGCTCCTCCAGATGGTCAACCATGGTCTCTCGACCGGCGCCCTCTTCCTCCTGGTGGGCATGCTCTACGACCGCCGGCACACGAAGAAATTCGACGAATTCGGCGGTCTTGCCAAGGTGATGCCCGTGTTCGCCTTCTTCCTCGTCTTCTCCAGCCTGGCATCCGTGGGGCTGCCGGCGTTGAACGGTTTCGTGGGCGAGTTCATGATCCTGACCGGCAGCTTCCGCACCCTGGGCTGGCCCGTGGCGGTGGCTACGTTCGGCGTCGTGCTGGCGGCGATCTACCTGCTGAAAATGATCCAGCTCACGATCTTGGGACCGATCACCAAGGAGGAGAACAAAAAGCTTTCCGATCTCTCCTTCCGCGAGGTGGCGGCGCTCGTTCCCTTGTGCGTGCTGATGCTGTGGATCGGCGTCGCCCCCAACGCTTTTCTGCAGCCGAGCCGGCAGGCGCTGGAAGACGTGCTGACCCAATACAAGCAGCGGATCGAGGAGCCTGACGTCCGGGAAGCCTCTTTACGGCCTGTTGCCACAACCGTTGCGGCTGTCTCCGCGAAGGCTACGGAGGCCGGGCGATGAACAACCACTTCGACTGGATGCTGCTATCCCCTGAGCTCGTGCTCACCGCGGGCGGCGTCGTGATCCTGCTCCTCGAGGCCATCGCGACATCGCTCCGGCGGTCGTTCACGGCGCTCGCGGTGCTGGTGACTCTAGGCGCCGGTTACGCGGCCTATTACGTCACGCCGCTGCATCACGCCGTCTCCGGACGGGACGGAACTTTCAATGGGCTGATCGAAACCAGTCCTCTCACCTTCGCCTTCACTTTGATCGTCCTCTTGGCGACGGTGATCAGTCTGCTGGCCTCGCAGAGCTATTTGCGGCGGGAGAGAATTCTCGGCGGCGAGTATCACGCCCTGCTCCTCTGGTGCGCGGTCGGGCTGCTGCTCATGCTGCGGGCCACCGAGTTGCTGACCGTCTTCCTGGCTCTCGAAACCCTTTCGCTCTGCCTCTACTGCCTGGCGGCGTTCCATCGCCGGATTTCCATCTCGAGCGAGGCGGCGATCAAATACTTCCTGATGGGCGCCTTCGTCAGCGCCTTCGCGCTCTATGGCATCGCGTTGATCTACGGCGGCACCGGCAGCACCCATTTCGAGGGGATCGGCCACGCCCTGGCCGCGCAACCGTTCACCAACGTGCTCGCGAGTCTCGGCTTTCTGATGCTGATTGCGGCCTTCGGCTTCAAGATGAGCATCGCGCCTTTCCACGCCTGGTCGCCCGACGCCTACCAGGGAGCGCCGTCGCCGTTCGTGGCCTTCCTTTCCGTAGCGCCGAAGGTGGCGAGCGCCCTGGTGCTCTACCGGCTCCTCGACGCCATCGTCCAGGGCGGCGCGGCGCCAAGCTCCCAAAAGTGGTCGACGGTCGTGGCCGTCCTGTCGGTGGCGTCGATGGTGGTAGGCAACGTCCTGGCCCTGGTGCAGCGGGACATCAAGCGCATGCTGGCGTACTCCGGCGTGGCCCACATGGGCTACCTACTGCTGGCCCTGGTGGTGATGGATCGAGCGTCTCTCGTGCCCGTCCTCGTTTATCTGCTGGCTTACGTTCTGATGAACACCGGCGCCTTTACCGTCGTATCGCTGCTTTACAGCCGGCCGGGCGAGCAGCATCTGATCTCCGACCTTGGCGGCTGGGGCTATCGCTATCCGCTGCTCGGCGGCTGCCTGGCGGTCTGCATGCTCTCGCTGGGCGGCATTCCGCCCACCTTGGGTTTCTTCGGCAAATACGTGGTGTTTCTCAACGCCGTAGGCGACGGGCTGGTGGGACTCGCCGTGGTGGGAGTGCTGGCGAGTCTCGTCGGCGTCTTCTACTATTTGCGGGTTGTTTACTACCTCTACATGAAGCCGGAAATGCGCCAGCCGGAAGGCTTGCTCATCGACGTCTGGGGCCGCACCGCGGCGGTGCTGGCCGCTCTGGGCACCCTGGCGCTCGGTCTCTGGCCCACAGGTCTTCTCCATTGGCTGATCGCAGCGACCGCCGTGAAGTGATCGAGCAGGAAGAGGTCTCGCCTCTCACCCTCAACCGGCTCTCGTTCTACCTGCGCTGCC
>DATIOS010000601.1:0-4406 GCA_035472915.1 Thermoanaerobaculia bacterium | reverse complement strand
CGGGGAATCCGAGCTTCACGGTCGTCGTCGCCGGCTGTCCCACCGGGCCGATGGCGGCGGTCACTGCGAAATCCGACGGAATCCACGGCTGGCCGACGTTGATCTGGCAGCCGCACATCATGGTCACGTTCACCGCGAAAGGCACGGTGTAGGGGAGCTGGTTGGACAGGATCGCCAGGTGGGTGGCGGGCTCCATGACCTGGACCAGCAGGCCCGGAAGCTCCACCACGAAGCCCGGCCCCTGATTCAGGATCTGCCCGGGGACGATCCACTGGGTGGCCGTCGCGCGGTGGGCCGATTGCAGGCCGCCCATCGGTCCGAAGGCGGAAATCGCGAGGAGCGTAGGACGGGAAATCGGGAGGCTCACCGTCAGACCCGAGGTGTTGGCATCTGTCGACAGCCATTGGAGGATGTAGGGCTGCGTCGCCGGCGGCACCGGCGGCGTGACGATGGCGCTCAAGGAGGCGGTTGGCGTATAGGTGGCGGACAGGTTGCCCGAGTCCGTTCCCAGGGCGAGGCCGCCCCCGAGCAGCTCTCCCGTCTGTGCGTCGCGGATCGTCACCTCCGAGCCGCCGATGTCGTTGGCCAGGAACTTCCCGCCCTTCGCCTGCACCCGCACGGTGATCGAAGTGGAAGCGGTGATCGTCGCTGCCATGCGCCCATCCCTCCTTGTTTTTCCAGAAAGCAGTCCTACGGTGTCGAGCGTAGGATACAGAGAAGGTGGGGAGGCCGTCCATTTTGGCTGGCGATGACTCTGCCTCCCAGGCCTCTCAGAGGATATGAAGCTCAGTCGCTCCGGCCACCTCCGCCCGGGCATAAATGCCAGGGCTATGAGCTGCGCCCCCTGAAGGGGGCTTCTAAGCCGGATTCATCCGGCGCCGTTAAATAGCCCCGGCATTTATGCCCGGGCGGAGGTGGCCGGAGCATGGGATGCGCACTTCCAACAAGCTCCTAACTCTGAACGCTCTCCGGCTTCAGAATCACACCCTCCCCCTTTCGCCCGTTCATCTTGATCAGCAGCGGCTCCACCAGCCGCAGATGGCGGACGTGGGCGGCGGTGCTTGCGGCGGGCTGGGCGTCGAGCCAGTCCCAGTCCATCCGGCCTTCCCGTTCGTCGGGATTGACGGTGAAGTAGCCGACGTTGAAGGAGGTCAGGTTCTGGAAGAAGTGGCTGCCCTGCGAGGGCGTCACCTTGAGATCGCGCAAACCGGCTTCGACGATCACCTTGGCGCCGGCCACCTGGTCCCAGGTGACGGGAATGCCCAGCCAGGGATCGCGCGAGCCCCAGCGGCCGACGCCGATCAGCACGTAGGGAACCCTCTCGGCCAGCAGCCGGCTGTTGAGGCGTCCGATCTCCATCGCGGCCTCGCGGCTCCGGGCACGCTCGAAGCGCTGGAAGTCCACCACCACGAGGTCACGGATGCCTTCGATTCGCCCGTTGCCCATCACTCGCGGGCTGCGGCAGAGAACGGCGGCGGGATCGACAGGCCCCACTTCGATGGCTTCCGTTTCGCGGGCGAGCGCCAGGGGGCGCACCTGAAGGAAGCCGAACTCGATCGGCTTGCCCGGCGGCAGGGAAAGATTCACGGCGAATTCGATCTCGACCGGCCCTCCCACGCCTTCCTCGCCAGCCGCCATCAGCGTCCTCAGGATCTCCGGCAGCGGGAAATATCCCTGCTTCAGGATCGGCGAGAAGGTGACCAGACGCGTACCGCGGCGGGAGAGCCCGTCGTAGATGGCGTCGTTTTCCTTCGAGTAGGTGGAGCCGATACGGCTCAGGGTACCGTCGGCCTCCGCGGCGTCAAGGCCGAAAAGCTCCTCGCGCATAGCGAGGCCTTCGTCGCCTTCGAGGCGCAGAGCCCAGAAATCTCGCTGCGAGGTCTCCAGGGCCTCGGCTACCGAGGAGAGCTGGGGCACGTGCTGCGGATACGACGGACAGAAGCGCAGGCACGCGCCGCCTTCCACGATGGCCCGGCCCAGCCCGAGGGCGACGGCGGCGATGCCGTCCGCCGCCTTCATCGGCGGTAGCGGATAGAAGTTGTGCGAGCGGACCACTCCCGAGATCTCGGGGTAGAAGCGGGGACCGTGGACGGCTCCCACGATGCATTGCAGCATCACCGCCATCTTCTCCTCCTCCAGGCGGAACGACGTCGCCTGGAGGTAGGCCTTGGCGTGCTGGGAGAAGGCGGAGGCCCAGACGCGCTTCGCCGCCAGCGTCGCCTGCCGCACCCTCTCGTCGACGCTCCCGGCGTTGTTGCGCACCATCAGCGTGTCGTAGACACCCGTGAAGGGCTGGTTCTGTGAGTCTTCCAGCAGGCTGGAGGAACGCACGGCGAGCGGCTGGCGGACCCTCTCCAGGAAGGCTCTCAGGTCCTTCTCGGCCTCGGCGGGGAAGGGAGCGGTCTCGAAGCGCCGCCAGAGCTCCCCGTCGTCCTGGCAGTCGATGGCGAAGGAGCGCAGGTCGTTGTCGTCCAGAAAGCGATCGAAGACATCGGTGCCAAGGACAGCCGTGGTGGGGATGGCGATGCGCACACCGGGGTATCGTTCGCGCAGACCGTGGAGCGAGATCAGCCGGCGCACGAAGGCGAGGCCCCGGGCCTTGCCGCCGAGCGAGCCGCCGCCGATGCGGTAGAAGTCGCTCCGCAGGTCGAAGGTGGCGCGGTCGAAGTCCGCCACCACCGTCTGGCTGCGCTCGAATCGATAGTCTGCGAGAGCCTTGATGAGATCGGCCCGCAACGCCTCCGGGTCGTCGCCGTAATCCGCCAGCTTTCGCGGGCGCAAGGCGTGAGCGAGAGCGAACTCAGTGCGCGCCTTGAGCCAGCGGGAGAAATGGTTTCCTTTGCCGTGGAAGAGCAGCGAATCGGCAGCCAGCGTGCGCAGCTTCTCCTCCAGGCTCCGTAGGTCGTTCGCACGGTCGACTTCCTCGTCTTCGCCGTCACCGCCGCCGCGGCGAAAGATGAACGGACCGAAGCCGAAGTCCTGGGTCATTACCTTGTGCAGGTCTTCGAGCAAGTGGGGCGAGCCCTTGAGGAGGAAGCGCGCGCGGGCTTGACGCGCCACTTTCTCGTTCTCCGGTTTCGAGGAATGGAGGACGATGGGGATGTCCTGATAGCGGGAGCGCACCCGCGCAGTGAAGCGCAGCCCCGCGCCCGTGGACACCTCGAGGCCCGGCGCCAGGGGGAACTCGACGTCCGAAATGATTCCCAGCACGTCGTCGCCGTAGGCATCGAAGGCCCGGGCGGCCTCCTCGAAATGGGTACAGAGGAGGACTTTGGGCCGCGCCCGCATGCGCAGGATTTTCTGCGACAGGTTGAGACCCTCGGCGATCACCCGCTGCGAGTGCTCCAAAAGCTCGGAATACATGAGCGGTAGGAACGACGAGTAGTGGCGCACGTTGTCCTCGACGAGGAGGATCACCTGCACGCCCACCAGCCGGCTGTCGTGCTCGGCGTTGCGCCAATCCTCGACCGATTTGACGATGGCTTGCAGGATGCGGGCGTCCCCCTGCCAGAGGAAGGCGCGGTCGATGGGCGAGCTCCCCTGGGTGCCGAAGCCGTTGAGCTCGGAGGGGTCCCAGGCGAGGAGGATCACCGGGATGTCGCGCACCTGCTTGATCGCGGCGGCGAGACGGTCGGGGTCCAGGTCCGCCACGTGCGGAGTGGTGATGACGAGATTGATGCTCTCTTCGCTGCGCACCAGCTCCACGGCTTCCGCGCCGGTCGAGACGCCGGTTAGGCCGGGCGCGTAGTGGACGTCCAGGTTACGGAACTCGCCCTGCACCCGCTCGGAGAGCTCGCCCGCTTCTTCCAGCAGGAAGCGGTCGTAGGGCGTCGATACCAGCAGAACGTGCATGATGCGATAGCGCATCAGATCCTGATAAGGGACGCGGACCTGGGCGGAACGGTCGGTGAGGTCGGTCGAGATGGACATTCAGGCCGCCAGGAAGCCCACGGCTTCGTCGTTCTCGCCGTTCATCAGGATGCGCAACGCGAGGCCGCTGCTCGCTCGTGTGACGTCGATCACTCGCACCACCTCCGAGAGATGGGCGAGTTCCGGCAACAGGGCGGCGAGCTCGTTGGGCGAGCCGCGGAAAAACGGCTCGTTGAAAGCCACGCCGGGATCGTCTGGATAGAGTGGCAGGTAACGGATGTTCGACTCGACGAGATCCTGGAAGAAATGGGTGCCAAAAGAGAGGTCCGGCACATAGCCGTCGCGGCCGCGGGCGATCTCCATCAGCACGGCGGTGTTGCTCAAGTCGGCGTAGGTGACGGGAACGCCGAGGCGGATGTCACCGCGGCTTCCCCAGCGGCCGGGTCCGAGGAGTGCGAACCGCCGCCGGGGCAGCAGGCGATTGAGCCGTCCCACCGCCCGGCCCACCTCGCGCATGGCGTCGACGTCGAGGCGGC
>DATIOS010000600.1:0-3479 GCA_035472915.1 Thermoanaerobaculia bacterium | reverse complement strand
GGGGCGGTCGTCGTGACGGTACTCTTCTACGGCAAGATGAGTGCCAGCTTGCCTCGGGTCCCTGACAATCTCTCCAAGTCTTTTCGCCAAAAGAATTTAGAGGAAATTTGAGCAAGCGCGTTGGTCACCGTCTGGGGTGCTATATTAGGGTGCCAATGCCACAGCTCTGGTAAGGAAACCATAACCGTGCTCGAACGTCTGTTGGCGTTGGGCAAGAGGGTGCTCGCCGAGAGCGACCTGGACCGAGTGCTCACTGCGGCGCTCGACGGCGTCATCGAGCTATGCGGTGCCGAGCGGGGGGTGATCCTGCTCTTCGACCCTGAAGGACTGGAGGGCGAAGTGGTGGTGGAGACGGCCCGCAACCTCGCCCGGGAGGACATCGATCGGCCGGAGTTCGAGGTCAGCCGGGGAATCCTGCGCCAGGTGCAAACCTCGGGCGAGCCCTTCTGGCATCGCAACGTTCTGGACGATCCCGCCCTGGGGAATCGGGAGAGCGTGCTGCGGCTGCTGATTCTCTCCGTGATCTGCCACCCCATCCGGGACGGCGGCCAGCTCCTGGGCGTCGTCTATCTGGACAATCGCAGCGCTGAGGGCGTGTTCTCGGAGGAGACGGCCGGGCTGGTGGCGAGCTTCTCGGAATTCATTTCGCTGGCGGCGCGCAACGCCCTTGAGCGGTGCCGGCTTCAGCAGCACATCGGCGCTCTGGCGGAGGAGCTGCGGGGGCGCTACGACTTCGGCGCCATCGTTGGTCAGGACCCGGCGTTGCTTGACGTGCTCAAGCTGGTTTCGCAAGTGGCGGACTCGGACGCCACCATCCTCATTCAGGGCGAGAGCGGCACCGGCAAGGAGTTGGTGGCGCGTGCCCTCCACTTCAACAGCCGCCGGCGGGCCAAGCCTTTCGTCCCCGTCAATTGCGGCGCCCTGCCCGAGAACCTCCTGGAGTCGGAGCTCTTCGGCCATGTGCGCGGAGCGTTCACCGGTGCGGTGGCGGACAAAACCGGCTGGTTCGAGCGGGCCGAGGGCGGCACCCTGCTGCTCGACGAGGTGGGAGAGCTCACGCCGCCCTTGCAGGTGAAGCTGCTGCGGGTGCTGGAGAACGGCGAGTACTCGCGGGTGGGGGGCACGCAGATTCGCCGCGCCGATGTGCGGGTGGTGGCGGCCACCAACCGGGACCTTACCGACCTCGTGCGAGAGGGGAAAGTGCGGCGCGATTTCCTCTACCGCCTGAACGTGGTGGAAGTGCGCCTCCCGGCCGTGCGGGAGCGGCGATCGGACCTGCCCTTGTTGCTGCGCCACTTTCTCGCGAAGCTGGCCGCCGGTCGCGGGGACGGCAAGGCCAAGAGACTATCGCTGGAAGCCGAGGCGTTGCTTCTCGCCTACGACTACCCGGGCAACATCCGCGAGCTTCAGAACGTATTGCAGCGGGCCGTGCTGCTGGCCGAAGGTCCGGTCATCGAGTCCCACCACTTGCCGGAGCCCCTGCGCGAGCTGCGTCCCCTGCTGCCGCGCGAGGTCGAGCCCGAGCCCTCCGGCTTCCGCGAGGCCAAGCAGCGGGTGGTCGAGCGCTTCGAGCGGGACTACGTGGCCCGCTGCCTGACCGAGGCCCAGGGAAACATCAGCCGGGCGGCGAAGGCTGCGGGCATCGACTACAAGAACTTCTACACCAAGCTACAGCAGTACGGCATCGATGCGGGGACGTTCAAATAGGAGAAGAGGGCGGGGGTGATGAGAGTCTTTCGGCTCGATCCCGCGTTATGATCCGGGCTTCTATAGGACCCCTCGACAGGAGCCCGATGTCCATGAAGAAGCCCATGAAGAGATCGCTCATCGTTTGGAGTCTGGCTGCCCTTTTCGCGGTGCCGAGCTTCGCTGCGACCGTGGACCGGCAGGCGGCCCTGAATGCCGTGGTCGCCGCCGAGAAGGCTTTTTCCAAAGCGGCGGCGGAGAAGGGGACTCGCGCCGCGTTTCTCAAATACCTCGCCGAGGATTCGGTCGTCCTGGCGCCGAGGCCGGTTCCGGGCCGGGCGAAGTGGGAGGCCAGCCCGGTGAAGCCGAGCCTTCTTTCCTGGTTTCCGGTGGCGGCCGACGTGTCGCTGGCCGGCGATTTTGGTTACACCACAGGCCCCTGGGAGCTGCGGTCGAAGGGAAAGGAGGACAAGGAAGTCCTCCATGGTTTTTACACCACCTTCTGGCGCAAGCAGGCGGACGGCTCCTACAAGGTGCTGCTCGACGGCGGCATTTCGTGCCCTGCGCCGTCGCCAGGCGACGTCGCAGTGAAGATCGGCAAGGCGGTGCCGGCCAAAGTCGAAAATCCTCCGCAGGTGGAGGAGGCGCGTGGCAAGTTCACCATCCTCTCCGCCGACCGGGCCTTCGCCAAGGCCGCGATGGCTCGGGGTACCGCGGCCGCTTATGCCGACTTCCTGGCCGATGACTCCCGCCTCCATCGCGAAGGCGACATTCCGGTGGTTTCGAAGGCCAAGATCCTGGAGAGTCTCAAGACGCAAGCCGCAAAGATGACTTGGACGCCCGTCCAGGCGCGGGTCGCGTCCTCCGGCGATCTTGGATACTCCCTGGGCAATGAGATGATCGGCGCCGAGCAGGGCGTCTACCTGCGGATCTGGAAGAAGCAGGCGGACAACTCCTGGCGGGTCGTTCTCGACCTCTTCACTCCCGCGCCGCCGGAACCCACCCCAGGCCATTCGTGATTCCAACTCGTTGGTGCGCCGCCGCGCTGCTCTTCGTAACCCTGTGCCCGGCGATCAGGGCCTTCGAAGGGCGGCGGGCTGACGTCAGCGGCGAGGCGGCGGACTGGGACCGCACCTTCGCGACCTTGGTGCCGATCCCCGGTGACCGGGTGACGCTCCTGGTCTCGCCGGGTGAGAAAGCCAAGCCCGAGATGACCCGGCTCGCCGCGGAGCTGAACCGCGCCGCGGCTGAAATGTTGGCTCGACTCCCGGGAGTTTCAGGGGCGCAAGCCAAAACGGTAACCGTCGTCGTCGAGCCGGACCATGTCGCCCAGGGCCACCATGCAGGTGAGATTGGCGAGGCCGTGCCTGGGAAGGCCGGCCTTCACGCCGATCTCCATCTCGTCTGGAATCCGCACGATCTCGGAGCCTACCGCTACACCCTGGCCCAGACGCTCATCGCGCGCGCCGGGTTTGCGAACAAGGCGCCGCCGTGGTTGCAGCGCGGCGCGGCCCTGTGGCTCTCCGAAAGTTGGTACGGCCGGCCCTGGCGCGACTGGCTGCCGCTCTTCGCCGCGGCCAAAGTGCTTCCCGCGGCAGCCGATCTCCTGGCCGGAGAAGACGCACGCGACGCCTCGGCACCTCTCTGGACTCCCGCCGCGGCGGCCGTCGTCGACCGCCTGCCTGGAACCACCCTGGCCGAGAAGCTCGCCAAACCACCTTCGCAAGAGGCCGTCGCGGCGATCCTGCAAAGTCTCTCCAGGCTTAGCGTAGGGGCGGGTCTGGACGGCAGGG
>DATIOS010000599.1:0-2265 GCA_035472915.1 Thermoanaerobaculia bacterium | reverse complement strand
GGGCTCGCTGCGGTCGCCGGCGCACCGTCACTTCCCCTCTTCCAGGGAGATGTTGCCGCCCGAGGACCGCACCGTCAGATGCGGACCGCCGCCATTGACCGCGCCAGAGAGCTCGGTGGCATCCCGGTCGCTGCGGAGCTTGAACTGCGAAGGCGCGGTGGCGGTGCCGCCGTGGGCCACGGCATCCACGTCGACCGCGGTCGCCGCACCCAGCACGACGACGACGTTACCCCCGAAGCTGGTCAGTTGTACCTCCTGGCGGGGCTGCCCGGAGAGGCGAGCCGTGATCCCGCCTCCAGAGGTGCGGACCTTGGCGCCTCCGAGGAGCTCCTCGACCTCGATATTGCCGCCGTCGGTGCTCGCCGTCACGGCTCCTCCGACGCGCGCCAGGCTCAAGTTGCCGCCAGAGGTCTTGACCCGCACGCTGCCTTGCAGGTCGCGGACCGAAATGTTGCCTCCCGAGGTCTCGATATCCGCGGCAAACCCCGGCGGGACCGAGATCCGGTATTGGATCGGGAACGGCCGGGCCTTGGGCTTGAGGTGAGCTTCAATGCGCAGCTCGTCGTCGTTCTGCACGAACTTGACGTCGAGGGAGCTGGCATTGTCCTGTCCCTTGGGACCCACCGGCGAGTACTCGAGCTCCACCTGTGCGGTCGCGGCGGTGCCAGAGTAGACCTCGACCGTGCCGAGGTCCGCGCGCAGGGTCAGGCGCCCTTGCGGGCCGACGGTGAACTGCCGGCTCACGCCGGCACCCTCGGCCGCTGCGAAACCGGGAATGGCCAACGAAAACAAGGCCAGGGGGCAGAGGGTCCATTGAGCAACCGTGCGGAACCGGGGATTCATCGGGTTTTCTCCTCTCATCGTTGTGACTCCAGTCGACGGTCTGCCCGCCGGGAGCGCTCCTTCTTGCCTACGAAATTGGAGCCTCTCGTGTTTCAGCGAGCGTTTCTTCAACCTCCTCTTGTTCCTGGAAGGGCTCGAGCTGCCCAGCTGCCAGCTCCCCGCCTGGGGCGCGAAGCCCGTCGGTCACGCCCAGAAGCGTGAGCAGGCGGAGGTGGCTGACCGGGGGCTCGGCATAATGGCCTGCGACCATGGCGTCCTCGGTGAACACCGCCACGCCGTCCCGATCGCGGCCGTTCCAGAGGGCGAACGGGACCGGGTCGATGGAATGGGCCTCCGCCCTGGTGTTGCCGATCAGCAGGTTGGTGTAGTGGTCAGGCGCCAACAGAACGCCTCCCAGCTCCTCCGGGCGGGCCCGGAAGTAATCGATCACCGGCGCCACGATGTGCCGGTCGATCGCCTCCAGGCAGCGAATCTTCAACTCACGGTCCCGCATGTGGGCCGCCTCGTCGGGAGAGTTGGCATGGCAGATGACCAGCGAGAAACCGGCCTCGAGCAGCGCCGTGACTTTCGCGCCCTTGGCGGCGTAGTCGGTGTCGGGCCGGCCGTTGCCCACCTTGAAGAACTCGAGGCCGCCGACTTTGGCGATGCCCTGGAGGAAGTCCATGCAGCCGACGATGGCGGCACGGCCCGCGAAGCCCGTGTTCTCGCGGAACCTGGGCAGGGTGAAGGCGCGGCCCGCGCTCCAGGGAAAGATCATGTTCGCCCGCTCGGCGGCCAGAATCTCGGCGACGCGCAGCAGGTACAGGTTGAGCTGCGACGCCAGGGCTGCGCTCGCGGCATCGCGGCCGGCGATCAGCCGCGACACGTCGAACTCCGTCCCCTCGTGCTCGTGAGGCTCCGGGCAAACCATCAGGTCGGGATCGATCGCGGCGCGGCGCACCACCAGGCTGTTGCGGAAATCGCAGTTGTGGTAAAGCTCAAAGGCGGGGTGCTCCGCCGCCAGCTCACCGTTGATCCGGTCGATCAGCGCGACCGCCGGTTCGTCCAGGATGTAGTCGGCGTTGTAGCTGGCGAGCCGCCGGCCCTCCATCCGCACCAGGTTGGCCCGGAACACCAGGTCGTCGGCCCCCAGCTGGACGTCGGCGAGGGCGAGCAGCTCCCACACCGACCGCCCATGGCAGGAGTACAGCCGGGGATCCCACCCCAGCATTCCGAGCTGCGCCACGATGCTGCCGCGCGGCAGGTCCGGGTAGAGAGTCTGCATGAGACCGCAAACCCCCGCGGCCGCCAGCCAGTCGAAGTTGGGGATGTCGGCATCCGCCAGCGGCGACCGCCCAGCCGTTCGCTGGAGGTCGCTGGCGCCGTCCGGGATGAGAAGCACGTACTTTCTCATGGTCGCACCGCTCCTTTGCGAGCGGCCCC
>DATIOS010000598.1:0-6562 GCA_035472915.1 Thermoanaerobaculia bacterium | reverse complement strand
GTCACCCGGTGGAGCGAAGTGCTCAGCCGTACGCCAGTCCTCCCGGGCCTCGAAGACGGCAGGAACTGGACCGTGGTCGCCGTGCACCAGGGCGGCCTGTGCCTCCCAAACTGAAGCGATGAGACCCCCGCGCCTCTGGAGGCGAAGGCGGCCGTCGGGCAAAACCTCCTCGACTCGGAAGCCGACTTCGTCTTGATGGGCGACGAAGAGAAAGGGTTTCCTATCTTTGCCGGTCTGACCGACGGTAACGATCACATTTCCCTTGGCGTCGACCTCGGGCTTCGCCGACGCCGGCAGGTGGCGGAGGATCTCCTCGCGGACCGGCCCTTCGGCGCCGCTCACCCCGTAGCGGGCGACGAGCTCACGAAGCAACGCGGCTGGCCTCTCGTGCTCCTCGGCGCTTTCCACGATGGGCGGCGGAGCCGACAAGGCAGGTCCTGAAACGGTCGGCGCTGAAGCTTCGCCCAAGGCGGAAAGCAGAGCGGCGGAAAGCGCTTTCACGTCGCCTTCCGCGATCGTCTCGACGGGTGTCCCCGGGTAGCGGGCCGGGAGCCCGAGGAATCCCAATTGAACGCCTTTCAGATCCGGAGAGCCGGCCATGCCGCCACCGGACGCGTAGTGCGGTGCGACGGTAAACCCCGCGAGCTCTGAGGGCAGCTCACCGGACCGGATCGGACCGGCTCCGGGAGCTGGCAGCGGCTTCGGAGAGGGTGAGCCGGCCTCCTTGCCGCTCTCCCAGCCGAATCCGGAGTCCAAGAGGATCACCTGCCGGAACGGGCCCTTCTCGCGAATCACGTGGATCAATCCTGCGCGGTTGAGGAGATCATGCGCAGTCCAGGCGAAGACCACCGTGCCGGAGCCGGGCCTCGGCCGGTGACGGCGCGCCGCGTCCGCCAGAGCCGAACAGGCCCCCTTCTGGGCGGCAGCCGGCGCCGCCACAAGACCGCCGGCCAGGTGCATCGGCCTGCGAATGAGGGCCACCGGGTCCATCAGGCGGATTCCCAGCGCGGCCACCTCACCGGCGGTCTCGGCACCGGCGTCGATATAGAGGTCCTCAACCTCAAAGGGATGGTCCTTCAGAGAGGCCGATCCCTGCTGAAGGTGAACCGAGGGGAGCGCCACGGCGCCGGGCGTCCACCCTCGGGAGCCGCCGATCATCACCGTCTGTCCCTGGAATCCTTGAGCCCACAGGGTTCCGGTAAGCCCCGCGCCGGCTGGAACGACGCGAAGATAGCCGTCCTCCCGGATGCCGCTGACGATGATCCTGGCTCACCTAGGCCGCAGGCCAGGAGCCGTCGCGGCTCCCCCGAGCCCACCGTGAGGATGACGTCGCCGAGGGCGTCCCGCTGCAGGGGCAGACCCGCCAGACGGCCTGCGATGAAATCAGCGGCCGGCGCCTCGCGGCCGGCTACTGCGATGACGTTCAGGAAGGCCTCGATCTCCTCGCCGAGTGTGGCGGCGGGGAGCGGATGGGTGCCCTGGAGGTGCAGGACGGTCAGGACACCAAGGACGGAGAGGACGCGATGCCGGAAAATCACAGCGGCATTGTAGCGCCACAGCAGACCGTCTCCCTGCGCCGCGAGTAGAATACCCACCATGGCTCCGACGACCACCGCTGCCGCCCCGCCCGCCCGACCCCGCACCGTGCGCTCTCCTCGCGGCACGGCGATCTCCTGCCGCGGCTGGCAGCAGGAGGCTGCACTGCGAATGCTGATGAACAACCTTGATCCTGAGGTCGCGGAGCGGCCGCAGGATCTGGTCGTTTACGGCGGCTCAGGCAAGGCGGCTCGGAACTGGGAGTGCTTCGAGGCGATCGTGGCCACTCTGCAGCGGCTGGGCAACGACGAGACGCTCCTCGTCCAGTCCGGCAAACCGGTGGCGGTATTTCGCACTCACGAGGAAGCGCCACGCGTATTGATCGCCAATTCGCTGCTGGTGCCGCACTGGGCCACGGCGGACGAGTTCCGCCGCCTCGAGGGGCTTGGGCTCACCATGTACGGCCAGATGACGGCCGGGTCCTGGATCTACATCGGAACCCAGGGCATTCTTCAGGGAACGTACGAGACTCTCGCCGAGTGCGCTCGCCAGCGCTTCGGCGGCTCGCTCGCCGGGCGGCTCACCGTCACGGCCGGTTTGGGCGGCATGGGCGGCGCCCAGCCGCTGGCCGTCACCATGAACGAGGGCGTTTGCCTGGTGGCCGAGGTGGATCGCAGCCGCATCGAGCGCCGTCTCGCCACCCGCTATCTCGACCGCATGGCGCCGGACATCCCGACGGGTGTGTCCATGGCCCTGGCGGCCCGCGACCGCCGCGAGGCGGTCTCCATCGCCGTCGAGGCCAATGCCGTCGACCTGCTGGATCATCTGGTAGCCACCGGTCTGGTGCCCGACGTGCTCACCGACCAGACCTCGGCGCACGACGCCCTCCAGGGTTACGTTCCCCACGGAATCTCTTTCGCGGAGGCGATGCGCCTGCGCGATGCCGACCCCCAGGGCTATATCGCCCGTTCCATGGCGTCGATGGCAGCCCATGTGCGGGCCATGCTTGCCCTCCAGGAGCGGGGAGCGGTCACCTTCGATTACGGCAACAACCTGCGCGGCCAGGCTCTGGAAGCGGGCGAGGCGCAGGCCTTCGACATTGGCGGATTCGTTCCTCTGTTCATCCGGCCGCTGTTTTGCGAGGGCAAGGGGCCGTTCCGCTGGGCCGTACTCTCCGGCGATCCGGCGGACCTCGCGGCCACCGACGACGCCATTCTCGAAACGTTCCCGCATGATGCGGCGCTGGCGCGATGGATACGCATGGCCCGCGAACGCGTCGCCTTTCAAGGCCTGCCGGCGCGCATCTGCTGGCTTGGCTACGGCGAACGGGCGAAGGCCGGCCGGGTGTTCAACGAGCTGGTCGCCTCCGGTCGCGTCAAGGCGCCCATCGTCATCGGCCGCGATCATCTGGATTGCGGCTCCGTGGCCTCGCCCAACCGCGAGACCGAGGCGATGCGCGACGGCTCCGACGCGATCGGCGACTGGCCCATCCTCAACGCCCTTCTGAACGCGGTCAATGGCGCCACCTGGGTCTCGGTCCACCACGGCGGCGGCGTGGGCATCGGCTACTCCCTTCACGCCGGCATGGTCATCGTGGCCGACGGCACCGAAGCCGCGGCCCGGAGGCTGGAGCGGGTCCTCACCGGCGATCCCGGAATGGGAGTGGTTCGCCATGCCGACGCCGGCTATCCGGAGGCCATCGCCTGCGCCCATGAGCGCGGTGTGGACCTGCCGATGATTGATTCCCGGTGAAGCGCCGGTGAGCGAGCCCGTTCGCGCCACCGCTGAGCCCAAGCGGCTGGCTCTTTTCGAGATTCTCCTGATGGCCGCCCTGGTGGCGGCGCCTCTTCTGCCCACGCCATGGTCCGCCCTCGCCGTTCTCGTCCTCTCTCTGGCGTGGCTCAGTTTGCGGGGCTCACGGGAGAGACTGATCGCCGGTCCGTTGCTTGCGGTGGCAATTGTCTCTCTGGCGTCGGGTTGGGTCCTCAGCCACGGCGACCGCGCCTCGCGGGTCGAATGGCAGCGGGAGACGCGGCGGGAGTACCAACGTCTCTGGCAGGATCTTCGGCGGGAAGCAGATATCGCGGTGCGCAGTGTGGGGGGACCGGCGGAAACCGAAACGGCAAGGTTGGAGGCCTTTCGCCGGCTTGCGACCATCGAGACCCGAGCCGGGCCGGGGCGACGAACTCTGCTGCTGCTCGATCCGGACGGCGTTCCCGTGGCCTGGGCGGGAGAAGGCCTCCTGCACGAGTTGCCCCAGGAGCTGCCCCGTAGCGGCTCCTACCATCGCGCCAGTTTCAGCGCGGTGACGCTCCTCGCCATCGTTCCCCTGGACGCGGCTCGCCGTCCTTGGCGCATAGGTGCCGGCGCGAGTTACGGCACCGACGCGTTGCCCTTCCCTTCCGCCCATTCTGGCCGCTGGTCCGTTGCCGACTCGCCTGGGAAGGCCTTGCCGGGCACTGAAGTGGTGACACTTCCGGGAGCGCCTTCGCTCATTGTCGAGCGTTCACCCGGCGGCACGCCCAAAGAGCGACCGCTGACGGACCGTGTGGCCTGGGTGGCGCTCGGCCTAGCCCTGCTCGCGTTGGCCGTAGTGCGTGGCCTGCGGAGCATGCTGCCGGCAATGCCGCACGGCGATGAGGCGGTTCCGCGCCCGGTCACCCTCCTGGTCCTGGGAGGGCTGGTGGCGCTGAGCGGGGCCTTCCCTGTCCCGCTGCCCGCCTTGGGAGTGCTGCTCGCCGGGTTGGCTCTCGCGGCCTTGAGCCTTCGCGTCCGCACCACGGTGGGCGCAAGCGTCCCACTTCTCTTGAAGGGCGCTGTCGCGGCGTTGACTTTGTTGCTGGCTGCCTGGGGGATTCAACGTTTCCTGGGCCCTCGCGATCTCGGCGTCGACATCGTGGTTTCCGCGGAAGCGTTCGCCTTGCGGCTGGGCTTCGCTGGGGCGGCTTTCGGCCTCTTCGTTCTCGCCGGCCGCCGGGGAAACCGGCCGGAGCCGGTGCCCGGAAACCGCTGGGCTTGGATCGCCGTTGCCATCCTGATCGCCGGCGCCTCCCTGTGCGACCAACCTCTTGCCGCCGGCGCTCTTCTCGCCGCCGGGGGCGCGGCGACCGCTGTTTGGCTCGACGTGCGGCGGCTGCCGACAGGAATGGCCCTCGTCGTGATGATCCTGGTCTCGATCTTCGCCGCCGCGGGTGCCTGGGAAACCGCCTATCAGCTGGCCCTACGCTCCTACGCCGGGGGCGAGCTTCTGGTGCGTCTGGCCCCTCCCACGCGAGCCGATCTCGCTTCTGTGGCCGGAGAGGTTCGGAGCCACTTTCTGAAGTCAGACCTCCAGAATCTGGTGCCCCGCACTCCCGCCAACCTGGAGCGGCAGGACCTCGCCTACGCCCTTTGGAGGGACTCGCCGCTCGCTCGCCACCACTCCCTCTCCGCCCTGGTGGTGGAGACGCCGGATGGTCTCACGTCGTCGTTCTCCTTCGGCATGCCGCTGACCGACAAGGGGATGGTGGACGCCGATCCCGGCCGCTGGGAGGATCTCCGTTTGCCCCTTTGGGAGGGCTTTCTGATCTCCGGCGAGACGCCGCTCCGCTTGGGCGGCCGGCCGTGGGGGACGTTGCGCTACTGGCTGCTGCCAAGGCCCGGCTTCGAGGTGCACGACTGGCGTCGTCTCTCCGAGGTGGACGTGGGGCTGCTCAAGGGAGGCCCGGTGGCAGGCGCCACCGAAAAAATCGCCGAGCCGGCCCTCTACGCTCTTTACAATCTAGACGGCCGGGCCGTTCTCTCCCCCTGGGAGGAGGAACCGCCGCTTCCTGCCAGCCTCGCGCGGTCGCGGGCATTGCCCGCTTCGGCCGTGGTGGAGACTCCCACCGGGCCAGCCCGGGCCTGGGCCCGTCTTTCGCGCCAAGGTTGGGAGGCGGTCTTTCTTCCTCTCGTCGATCCCCTCGGGGGTTTGGAGCGGATGGGCAACTGGAGCGTTGGAGTGGTGGTCCTCCTCGCACTTGCGATGCCCTTCATCCTGCTCCTCGCCCTCCCCCGGGCGGCGTTTCGCGACCTGCTCCGGCGCACCTGGCGCTCGTATTCCAAACGGTTGACTTTCATCTACACGGTGCTCTTGCTCATACCTCTGGTGGCCCTTTACTTCGTGCTGGTGGGCTCGATGGGAGAGCGTTTGCGTCGCGACCAGCGGGCATCGGGCGAGGCGGCCTTGAGCACCGTCCAGCAGCTTCTCTACCAACAGTTGCAGGCCCTGCCGCCTGGTTTCGGCGTCGACACCGCCTTCGGCGACCGGCTGCTGATCGATCTTTCCGGCGTCGTGCGCCACGAGGTGAACCTCTACTGGGGAAGCGCGATCCACGCTTCCAGCCGGCACGAGCTGTTTACGGCGGGCCTCTTGCCCAAACGAATCCCTGGAGAGATCTACCGCCGTCTGGCCCTTCTGGGCTACGGCCTTGCTTCCCGCACCAACCGCGTGGGCGACTCGACCTACCTCGAGATGTACGTCCCCTTGCGGGTGCCAGGCAGCCCAATGGGCAGCGGCCGTCTCTTCCTCTCCATGCCACTTCTCGCTCAGCAGGAGGAGTCGGATCGGCAACTCGCCGAGTTGCGCCGCCACGGCTTGCTGGTCACGGCGGGCCTCTTTGCCTTGTTGGTGGCCGTGGGCCGCCACCTCGCTGGCAACTTTACTCGGCCGCTCATGCAGCTCGTGGAAGGGACGCGCCGGATCGCCGCCGGCGCTCCCTCACTCGATCTCGCCCCCACGGAGCTCGAGCTGGCCGCTCTCGTCGAGGCGGTGGACGAGATGGCCCGCAAGATCGCTGATGCTCGCGAGCGGCTGGTCCGCGAAAAGCAGGTCGTGGAACGAATGGTGGAGAACATCACCTCGGGAGTCGTCTCACTCGATCGCGAGCGCCGGGTGCTGTTGCACAACCGGGTCGCCGCCGATTTGCTGGGCACTACGGTGGGAGAAAACCTGCAGGAAGCTGTGGACCAGTCCGAGCGGTTGGCCCCTATCTCCGCTTTCCTGCGC
>DATIOS010000597.1:0-2625 GCA_035472915.1 Thermoanaerobaculia bacterium | reverse complement strand
CGCCGTCGAGGTCTCGAATCACCAGGCGCCAGAGGCCTTCGCGGTGCAGGGCGTAGGCGATGCGTGAGCCATCGGGAGCCACCCGCGGCCGGTCGTAGACCTCCTCGGCGGTGGGCTCGGTCAAGGCGCGTATCTCACCGGTTGTAAGGTCGACACGCACGATCTGGGAGAGGCCGTCGCGGTTGCGCACCGCCACCGCCCAGCGGCCGTCCGGGGACGGGTCGGGATCGCGCAACCCGGCAGCGTGAGTGATTCGCCGTACCTCGCCGCTCTCGGGCGTCCAGCGAAAAAGATCCGGGTGGAGGAAGCCGGCGGCGTCCGGTTCGAAGCGCACGAAGAGGAGCGACTTGCCGTCGGGCATCCAGCGGGGTGTCGTGGGCTCGGGTCCGTCGGGGCTCTGGTAGGTGTGAAGGACCTTGCGGGGCAACGGCCGCGAGCGCACAGCCGGCACGTCCTCGGGGTCTTCCTCCTGGTTTTTTTCGACCCTCTGCCGCAGCTTCTTTTCGGCCTCGTCGTCCGGTGCCGTGGACCAGACGATCAGCCGGGAGGGGCGTGCCCGCGCGTTGACCACGGCGGCGAGACGCGTCCCGTCCGGAGAGACGGCGGGAGCGCCGGTGCTCCAGGCGAGGTCCTGCCAGGGCTCGCCCTCCACCTGCGGGCCGCCGCGGCGCTCGGCCTCGATCGCTCGCCAGGTCAGCTCCGCCCGGAAGCGATCGTAGAGATCGGCGGGAGATTCGCCGAAAACGCCGCGGAAGGCTTCGTCGAAGCTGCGCGGAGTGCGGGCGGTCATCCGCGCCCACAGCGATCTCAGGCTGCCGTGCCCGGTCTTCTCCTCCAGCCACTCCAGGTAGGCGGAGCCCAGGAGGTAGGCCATGGACATTCCCCGCCAGCTCTCGGAGTCCGAGGCGAGGCGGGAATAGTTCGGGAGCTTGCCCCCTTGCGCCCAGCGCCGCAGGATGGCGGCCCTGATATCGCCGTACGGCCGGCCCGAGCTGGTGAGCCGCCCTTCCACCACCGTGGCGTAGCCCTCGATCACCCAGCGCGGCGCGCTCTCGGGGATCGGCCCGAGGGGAACGATCTGCTCCAGCAGGCGCCGGGCCGGGTTGCGGGACCGCCGCAAAAGGTGGACGAGATGGGTTTCCTCATGGATGGCGACCAACTCCATCCAGTCCGTATAGTGGCCGATCTCGGACTCCGGGCCTGGCGGGCTCGTCCATAGGATCATCCGGGGCCAGCCCAGGAAGGGGAAGGCCTGACCGTTGGGAGTGGCAATCGGGTCGGAGACGAGCACGTCCACCACTTCGAGCGGCGCGTAACCCACTTCGGCCACCACCTGCTCGCGGATCGAGTCGAGCCGCGCCGCCGCGCGCCGGGCCCAGGCCTCCGACGAAGCGGGGTAGTGGACCCGGAAGTGAGACGTCGTCAGCGTTCGCCAGTCGGCGGCCGGTCCTTGGCCGCGGACGGGGGCGAGGACAAGAAAGAAGGCCAGGAGGGCGACGAGAAGCAAGGACTTCATGTTGTGCCACCTTCGCCCGGGCATGCATGAATGCCTGGGCATTTTTTCAACGCACTCTCACACTTTCTTCGGCGGCAGCTCGCGAGCCACGGGCTCGTCCTGAAAGCCGTGATGATTGTGACTGCCGTCGCAGAACGGCTTGTTGGCGGAGGCGCCGCAGCGGCAGAGCGAGACGACGGTGCGCCCGCCCAGGCCGAACGCTTGGCCGGTGGGATCCAGGATCTGCAGGGCGTCGGCGCCCTCCAGGCGGAGCGGACCGTTCCTGAGGACGGTGATCTTGACGTCTGACATGCGGGCGTTCCTCTCTCTCTCGAAGATGGGCTCCGAACCTCGAGCGTCGGGCCCCCTATGGCGCCAAGCGTTCCCGATTGGAGGGCCGCCGTCAATCCCCGGCCCCTGCTGGTATCCTTGGCCGCTCCTCCCTGACGAGCCAAAGAACCCGCGACCATGACGCCCGCCTTGCCCGATCAGGAGTCCCGCTTGCGCGTCTGGGGTCTCCGCCTCTTTCAGGCGGTGGTCATCCTTCTCGCCGGGTATTTTACCTATCGATTCCTTACCCATTCCGACCTCTCGTGGACCAAGCTGGCCGAGCGGGTTGCCGCAGCGCGAGCCCCGTTCGTGGCGCTCGGCGTCGGTCTGCTGCTGGCGCGATATTGGCTGTGGGACTGGCGCTTCCGGCTGGCGACTCGCCGCACCCTGGGCTATGCCTCGGGTCCATTCCTGGGCTTTTTCGTCCTCATGGCCTCGGCGGCGCTCAACCTCATCACCCCCACGGCGAGGGTCATCGGCGGCCTGATGCGGGCGCGATATTTTTCCCGCGGCTATGGGCGCCCCTTCGGTCTGCTCTACGGCGTCGTCCTCTACGATCAGGTGGCCCACCACACGGTGATGAGTCTCTGCACCTGGGTGGTCTTCAGCTCGACGGCGTTCTACCTTGGGCGCAACTGGCTCGGCTGGATCTCTCTCGTGGCGCTCGTCGCATCGGCGGCCGGCCTTTGGCTTTGGGGCCGGCGGCGTGGCCCGTTCGAAGAGAACCCTATCGTCGGCGACCCGAAATATTTCAACATCGAAAACTGGGAATTTCCGGGCGGCATTCAGAACAAACTGCA
>DATIOS010000596.1:0-3042 GCA_035472915.1 Thermoanaerobaculia bacterium | reverse complement strand
TTGCTCGGCCATACCAAAATCGAAAGCACGGCTCCTCGCCTTGGCCCCGCCCGCTCTCACGGCCACGCAGTACGAGATCCAGCAACCCAAGAGCACCTGGCAGACTCCCGGGGAGATTCAGCAGCCGAAAGGAACATGGCAGACGCCTGGGGCCATTCAGGTACCGAAGGGCATTCAGGCGATTCACAGCGAAGCCGAGAAATGCACCCAGCGCTTCCTCGTTGGCGCAGACGCGCTTTTCGAGTTCGACAAGTCAACCCTCACGGCAGACGCGGAAGAGACTTTGAAGGCCCTCGTGCCACTCCTCGCCAAAGCCGGACAACATCCGGCATCGGTGGAAGGTCACACGGATTCGAAAGGGACAGACGCCTACAACCAGCCGTTGAGCGAGAAACGGGCGCAGACCGTCAAGAACTGGCTCGCCGCCCACGGCGCTCTACCGGCTTCAACGCCCACGAAAGGCTGGGGAAAACGCAAACCGGTGGCTGCCAACACCAAACCTGACGGCTCGGACGATCCGGTGGCACGCCAGAAAAACCGGCGAGTGGAAGTCGTGCTGGATCTTTGTGATAAGAAAACTGGAACCTAAGAATCGGGGATGCGTCGAACCGGGTCGAGGCCCCCTCCGGCGATCTCCGGGAGGGGGCCTTCGCAAGCCACACCTCAGACGACGCGTCTACCTTGAATGAGATGGACGATTGCCACGACGATGGCGATCACCAGGATGAGATGAATGAGCCCGCCGCCGACGTGGAAAGCGAGGAAACCGAGAGCCCAGAGCACCAGCAGGATCAAAGCGATGGTCAATAACATGATTTTTCTCCCTGTCAGTGTAGAGCGGTTTTATCTCGCAGCCTTCTGTTCGGAATGGCCTAGTTTTTCCTGGACTTTGCCGACGTTCTTCTCCAGCTTGCCGCCGAGCTCCTGGCGCAAGTTACCCTTGGCCGCGCCAACCACTTCGTTCACTTTGCCCTCGACCTGCTTACCGACACCTTTGGCAACATTGTCGTCGCCGTGCTTTCCAATTCCCATGATGTTCTCCCTTTGACTGTTGGTGACGAGCTCGAATGCTGCCGTCCCCATCTGCCAAGTGCAAGGTCCGGGCCAGCAGCGAAAAACAGTATCGGAGAACCGAAAAGCACGGCGCGACCCAGGTCACTTCAGGCGCTACCCACCCGGCGACGATCGCGGATGGCGCCCCAGATCAGCCAGACTCCAGCAACCACGAGAGCGAAGGGCCAGAGATCGAAAAGCCAATCGAGCCGGATGTAGAAATACCGGTCGGCGACCGCGAAGAGACCGATCAGCGTGAGCAGTATCCCGGCCATCAGACCGCCCTGGCTGGCCCGCGGGTGACGGGGCATGTCGAGCAGCCCGAGATCCTGGGCATAGCCGTAATTGATCAGGGTTGCCTGCCGGTACGAATCGATCACGTTGAAGATCCAGAAGAAAGCGATCGCCATCCCGAAGAGCTCGTGGCCGCGAACCGTGATGACGATCAGGCTCGCGATGGTGAGAAAGAAGGTGATCCCCCGCAGATAGAGGCCGTTGTAAATATTGCCCATCCCCGGTGCGAGGGAGAGCAGGGCGGCCAGGCCGGGGTTCTTGCGCAGGAAGGACGGCGGCGGCGAGGCGGCCGGAAGAGCGGGTGCCTCAGCCGGCATCGACGACGCGGGCTCCGCGGAGCCGGAGTGGGTTTGCCAATTCTCTGCAGGATTCATTGCGATCTCCTAGAGGAACCGCCGGCTTCTCGCCGCGGGTCCGGGTTGGTGAAGTGGTTGGGTACTGCCTGGAACCAGTGGATCGAACGGGTCGAAAGATCGAAGAACCGGCCCTCGACGCGGCGCACGGACTTCGCCGCAGACTCGCGCACCGCGCCGCAGGCCGACCCGGCAGCCAGCCACAGGCGGGTGACCGCCTGGTGGCTCTCCGCGCCGGCGCCCTCAACCAGCGGGACAACCTCCTGGTGAGCGCGGCGCAGGGCCTGCTGACCACGGTCGGCGGCGCCGGCGAGGAGGGGACCGAACAGCAGCGCCAGGAGGAGGCTCGCGGCGATGGCGACGCGGGGGCTGCGCACCCACTCCGGAGGCGACGGTCGCGAGGGCCGAGCGGATCGGCCAGGCTGCGCGATCGACCGCAGCCGGAGGGCGAGGGCGTCCGGCACCGCCAGCCGCGGCACGGGAAACGTCAGCACGGCTCCCGGCTCGGGTCCGGCCATTGCCCGCAGGTTGCGCCGCAGGCTGGCGGGCAGCGGGAGGCGCGCTCCAGCCGCCCGCTCGACAGCGATGGCGTAGGCATCGCACTCCGGGCAGGCCCGCCGGTGCGCCAAGGCGGCTCCCGGAGTGAAGCGGGCACGGAAGCGGCGGCAGGCCCAGCTCAACATGGCTCCGCCTCCAGCTCCGGCAGCAGGGCGCCGGCCCCAGATACGCCGAGCCGGGAGATGACGCGGCTGGCGAGCTCCAGACGGGCGCGATGGAGCCGCGACTTGACCGTGCCCACCGGCAGGTCGAGGTAGGCCGCGGTCTCCGCCAGGCTCCAGCCCTGGAGATCGCGCAGCAACACCACCTCGGCGGCATCTTCCGCCATTTCCTCCAGAGCGTGATAGACGGCCCGGAGCTGCTGGCGCCTCAGCGCCGCGGCCTGCGGGTCCTCGCCGCCGGCGGGCAGGGCCGCCAGCACCTCTTCGGACACGGCCGAGGTCCGCCGCTCCCGGCGAGCCGAACGGTAGTGATCGATACAGAGATTGCGCGACAGGCGAAGCGCCCAGGCGGCGAGGGGCACGTCGCCCCGATACTGGCGGAGGTTCTGATAGAGGCGCAGGCAGATCTCCTGGGTGAGATCTTCCGCGTCCGCTCCGGCGCCCGCGAAGTGGACGGCGAGGTTGTAGAAGCGCTCGCTGTATTGGGCGAGCAGCTCGTCCCAGGCGTCCGCACGCCCGGCGGCGGCCCGGCGGGCGAGCAACAGATCGGGCGATGGGGCGGACGCGTTCATATCTCCTCTCTCTCCAAGACGAAGGCGCGAGGAAAAAGGTTCGCGGGCCTC
>DATIOS010000595.1:0-1793 GCA_035472915.1 Thermoanaerobaculia bacterium | reverse complement strand
GTTCCGCCGGGAGCGAGACCCACGTCGAGATAGATTGCCTGCAATTCGACCGGGCCGAGATTGAGGTGCGTCGGGATTTCCAGCTCGAGGTTCGCGCTGCCGTCGAAATGCGCGCCCGTGGCGGGGTCCCACGTCGCCTTCAGGGCGAAGTCCGACTCGACGTGGAGGCCGGACAGGAGCTGGGAGAGGAATCCGTCCCCCTTCGAAAGATCGATGACGGCCTTGCCGCCGGTGACCTCGGCGCGGACGAAAGGCGTCGCCGCGGCGGGGCCGGTGACCGAGCCCGTGACCGTGACCCCGGCGCCGAAGGTGAACGAGCGCATCTGCAGCCGGCTGCCGCCCGTCTCCCCGAAGAGGAGAAGCGGGTGGCTGTCGTCGGCTCCTTGCGCGATCAGATCCATTTCCAGCAAACCGCTCAGGGTGCCGGAAGGCGGCTGGAAGGACACCGTGGCCGGCGGCGTGAGGATGACCTTCAGCTCCGGCGTGAACGCCCCCTGAACCTGGGCGCGGACCGACCAGGGCGGGCTCAACGGCAGCGTGAGATCGAAGCCGGAAGGAATGGGCAGACTCAGCGTCGCCGCCAGCCCCGGCGGGCTGGACGCCGGGTTCACCTCGAGCGAGAACATCGAGGACTCGAGAGCGTTGCCCGGACCCGGGCTGACGATCTCCGACGGATCGCCAAGCAGATTCAACGCCGTGTTGAGAGCTGGAATCAGAACCGTGCCGTCGAAGCCGGGATCGCCCCAGCCGTAGAGCGTGCGCAGCAGATCGGCGGGAGAGCCGAGCGCGTCGCCCAGCCGCGAAAGCTGGAGCTTGCGGCGGATGAAGGGCGGATGGATGGCGTCGTTGCCGCCGGGGTCGAGACGGTAATCCAGCACGCCCAGCACGATCCCGAGGCCCACGACGCCGGGCTGCAAGGATTCGAGATAGGAGATCAGCAGATAGCTCAGCAGGCGCGAAGGGAGCTCTTGCGCGAAGCTCGTCACCTCGGACGCGTTCATTCCGGGGAGACTCGCGGCCAGGTTGCGGAGCTGGGTGTCGATCTGCTCCAGCGTGGAGATCGTGGTGGAGATCTGCTGGATCAGTTGCTCTCCGGCCTGGAGGATGCCCGCTTCGTCATCGGCCTCAATACTTGCCACGAGCTGGGAGACGAGGGTCGAAAGCTGGCCCGCCGCGGCGACGCCGGCGTTCAGCGAATTGACCAGGGCCGGCTGGAGAAGCTCGGGTGGAAACCGCAGCCCGAGCTCGGCGAACAAGCCGATGACGTTGCCGGCGGCGAGCCTGTCCTGCAAGGGCTGCAGGGCGAGCCCAACGTGGTGGGCCAGGGTTTCGAGAGTGCCTGCCTTGCCGGCCATCGTCACTCCGTCGCCTGTAACGCCGAAAGCGCCTCGCGGTAGGAGAGCCCGGCCAGGGGCACCAGAGACGGCCCGAATCTTGCGAGGTCGGCTGAAAAGGCCGGGCTGCCGTAGCGCATGAAAACCTTTTGAATCCCGAGCAGGCAATCCCGGAGCGGCTTGCCGTCGATCTCGGCCGGCAGTGCCTCCTCGGGACGCTGCAGCAATTGCAGCAGGCTCTGAACGATTCGCGGGCCGCCGCTGCGGTGCCAGATGGTGGCGACACGCCGGTTGGTGTTGACCAGGTTCAGCGCCTCGGGTCGCGACGGTGCTGATGCTGCTGGCGATTCCCTGGCCCGGGATGCGCGCCGGCCGGCCGTTGTTCCGGTTCTGAATCTCGCCGCTGTCCTGTAGCGTCCGGCTTCAGCCGGACGAGGTTGCTCATGAAGGATGCCGAGC
>DATIOS010000594.1:0-8081 GCA_035472915.1 Thermoanaerobaculia bacterium | reverse complement strand
AGCGCTACGGTCCGAATCAAGTCTCCGACTATCAGGCGCGCGCTCATGCAGAGCTTGGAAACGCTTACCGAGTATCTGACCGTCTCCACGAAGCGAGCGACGCTCTGGCACAGGCCCGCCGATTCTTCGAGCATGGCAGTGGTGATATGGCGCTCGAAGTTCGCCTTCTGGAGCTTGAAGGGTCCTTCGCCGCCGATTGCCGGCAGTTCGGGCGGGCTTCGAAGTTGCTCTTGAGGGTTCTCGATTTCTACAACAGGCATCAAGCGTTTCATCTTGCAGGCCGGACGATTATCAAGATGGGACTTTATGCTGGCTATGCAGGTGACTTCGCCGAGGGCATCCGCCTTCTCGAACAAGGCCTGGCCCTGGTTGAAGACGGTCCCGACCCAGACCTTGCCTGCGCCGCTTCTCACAACCTCATCCTTTTCCTGATCGACTCCGGGCATTTTCGGGAGGCCAAGAAGCTTCGGATCGTTCACTCCCGCCATCTCGCGGATGCTGGAGGCCGCGTCAACGAGGTCAAGTTTCGGGCGCTCGAGGGGCGAATCGATTCGGGACTTGGTAATTACCAAAGGGCCGTAGACATCTTCCACGAAGTCCGGCATGGCTACGAAGAGGTCGATCGACTCTATGATGCGGGTATCACCAACCTCGACCTGGCTGCTGTACTCCTACTCCAGGGCAAATCAGCCGAAGCGGCACAGGTGGCCCTCGAAGCTGTCGACATCTTCAAGGGCCTCCAGATCCAGAGGGAGGCATTCCAGGCCGTCATCCTGCTGCGCAACGCCTTCGAAGACCAGGCGGCGACGCTGGAGATGGTCGAGGAGGTAGCGGGGTTCCTGCGGCGGATCGAGATCGATCCCGCCCTGCGCTTCGAGGGGCAGGCCTGGGAGGGCCCCGGGCGCTAAGCCAGGGGCGCCTGACCCCTATTTCTCGAGTCCCGCGAACATCTTCTTGAAGGTGCGGGCGACGATGCGCTCGAGCTCCTTTTCGAGACCTGAACCCACTCCAGAGCTCTCGCCGGCGTCCTGCGATTCCGTCAAGGGCGGAGGCAGGGCCAACGAGGACGCCGAAAGGGGACCCATTTCGGAGCTGCTGCCGATGGTTTCCCGGAGCCGCTGGACCGCTGGGGTGAACGGCTTCTGCGTGGGCGGATAGGCGAGGCGGAAGATGTCCTCCGGCTCGACTCCGATCGCCTTCGCGATCTCCGAGACGTGGTCATATCGGAGGTCCATCACTCCCGAAAAAAGCCGGGTCAGATAGCCGCGAGACACTCCGAGACGCCGCTCGACTTCACGATTGGTGAAGCCAAGCCCCCGCATCGTGGCTTTGAGTACGACGATCATGTGTTTCGTTTGTGGTTCCATGATGCGGAGCCTATACCATTGCAGGCGGAGAGCGCAAATTTAGCGCCTTTCCCGGGGTGGAATTGACGGTTCCCGTGAGGAACCGGCGGGCGGCTCGCCGGCAGCGGCGAGCCAATTATCCCGCGCGGCGAACCGATTTCCCCGCGCGGCGAACCGATTTCCCCCAGCGGCGAATCGATTATCCCTGGCGGCGAGCCAATTATCCCCAGCGGCGAACGGATTTCCCCTGGCGGCGAATCGATTTCCCTCGGCGGCGAGTCGTTCGCCGCCACCGGCGAGCGGTCTGCCGGCAGCGGTGGGCAGTGATACTCTCCCGGCCGGTCAACCACCGCCAGGAATTGGACTCCGTGAGTTACGTCGGCTCCACCATTGGGAACATCCGCATCGAGTCCCGGTTGGGGCAGGGCGGGATGGGAGAGGTCTATCTTGGCTACGACACGCGGCTGGAGCGGCGGGTGGCGGTCAAGACGATCCTGCCCGGGAGGCGGCTGAGCCCGCGGCTGAAGGCGCGATTCCTGAGCGAGGCGCGGCTCCTGTCGAAGCTCGGCCATCCGGCGATCTGCCAGGTCTACGATCTGATCGAAACGCCGGCGGCGGACTTCCTCATTCTCGAGTACGTCCAGGGGACGACGCTGCGGCGGCTGGCCGAGCGGGAGGTGCTGACTTTCGAGCGCCGGCTGCGGCTGGCGGAGAAGATCGCCACGGCGCTCGCCGTCGCCCATCGCGAGAAGATCGTCCACCGCGATCTCAAGGCGGACAACATCATGGTCACCCCGGAGGATGGGGTGAAGGTGCTGGACTTCGGGATCGCGCGCTCGGTCTCCGACCCCCTCCTCCGCATGGAGCCGCCGCCTCCCCTGCCGGACTTCATCGAGCCGGACGGCGAAATCGATCCACACGAGGACACGCACGAGATCGGACCGGCGCGCCAACCCGGCGAATGGGACGAGCCGGCCGTGCTGGAGGTGGAGGACGCGACGCGGCTGACACGGTTGGGGACGGTGGTAGGCACGGTCCAGGCCATGAGTCCGGAGCAGGCGGCCCAGGGGGAGGTCACGGAGGCGAGCGATCTCTATTCGCTGGGCATCCTTTTCCAGGAGCTGTTCACGGGCGAGCCGGCCTACGAGTCGGCGGACCAGGCGGAGCTTTTGCGGCTGGTGATGCGGGCGCAGACGCGGCCGTTCGAGGGGCTGGACGCGGATCTCGCGCGGCTGATCCAGGATCTCGAAAATCTCGATCCGCGGCGACGGCCCACGGCGGAGGAGACGGCGGAGCGGCTGCGGTGGATTCTCGACAAACCCCAGAGGGTGCGCCGGGTGCGGCTGCGGGTCGCCGCGGTGACGGGAGCCTTCGCCTTCCTCCTGATCGTCCTGGCGGTGGTCTCCTGGCTCGCGGTGCGGGCGGAGAGGGCGCGGCGGGAGGCGGACCAGCGGCGCAAGCAGGCGGAATCGCTGATCGGCTTCATGCTGGGCGACCTGCACCAGAGGTTGCAGGCGGTCAATCGGCTGGACGCGCTCGACGCGGCGGGCGATCACGCTCTTGCCTACTTCGACGCGCTGCCGGAGAGCCAGCTCACGGACGACGAGCTCGCCTACCGCGTAAACGCCATCATCCAGATCGGCACGGTGCGCAGCAACCAGGGGCATCTGCCGGCGGCGATGGCGGCTTTCCGCCGCGCCCAGGCGCTTGGGCATGGCCTGGTGGCACGGAACCCAGCCAATGGGAAATGGCAGAAGGAGTACCTGGAAGCCAACTCCTGGGTCGGCCAGATCTTCATGGACCAAGGCAAGCCGGACAAGGCCCTTCCGATATGGCGGGAGAGCCAGCGGCTGGCGGCGGCACAGCTCCGGCTTCATCCCAAGAGCCAGAAGTGGCAGCGGCGGCTCGCCCTGGACGATCACGACGTCGGCACGGTCCTGGAGGCACTCGGCGACCTGGACGGAGCGCTCCAGTCCTATCGCAACAGCCTCGCCCTGGAGAGACAGCTGGCCGCGGCCGATCCCAAGAATCTCGAGCTCCAGGCGGAGATCGCGGGGACCCTCGCTTTCGTCAGCAACTGTCTGGAGCGCCAGGGAGATCTTGCGGGCGCCCTGGCCGAGCGGCGGGATTACCTTGCCATCCTTGAGAAGCTCGAGGAGCGGGACCCAGCCAATCCAGACATGACTTTCGATGCGGCGGTGGCGCGCGGCTTCCTCGCCAACCTCCTGGTGACGCTGGGGAAGAGGGACGACGCGCGGGCTCTCTATGAAAGAGGTCTCGGGACGCTGAAGACCCTGGCCTCACAGGACCCTGAGAACACGCTCTGGCAGCGCTGGCTGGCCGCCTTCCACTCGGCGCTCGGCGCGCTGGCCGTGGCGGACGGAAAGCCGGCGGCGGCCCTCGAACCGCTGGGGACGGCGCGGCGGATTCTCGAACCGCTGGTGGCGAAGGACCGCACGAACTCCGATTGGCGGCTCCAACTCGGGGTCTGCCGCAATCGCACAGCGGCCGCGCTCGAAAGCCTGGACCCCAAGCGGGCGCGGGAGGAAGCGCTCGCCGCTCTGGAGATCCTGTCGCCGCTCCTCCAAGGCAAGCCGGACGAGCCGACCCGGGGGGCCATCGCCGAAGCGGAGGTCACCCGAGGGCGGATTGAGGCGGCGCTCGGCGCCCGGGACGAAGCGCGGGCAGCCTGGGAGCGGGCGCTGGCCATCCTGGCTCCGTGTAGCCGTCCGCTCACGCATTGGAAGGTTCTGGCGCCCTGGACGGAAGCGCTTCTCAGTCTCGACCGCGTTGGCGAAGCGCGCCTGGGCGTGGAGGTGCTCGGGAGGATGGGGTATCGGAGCGAGGAGTTGGGGCGGTTGTGACGGGAGAAACAAAGACCCTCATCACCCCAGCCCTCTTCTCCCGCCCCCTCCCTTCCCCCCACACCGGGAGAAGAGGGGGACAGGCAAGGAGGACGATTTGCACGGTGTTCCCCCTCTCCCGGTGTGGGGGCCCGGTTTGGGGGTCCGCTTAGCGTAGGGGCGGGTCTGGACGGGCGGTTGGGGGCTCGACCCGCCCTGCGACGCCGGACAACGCCGGACACGCCGGCTAACACGCCCTGCAACACCGGCTAACGCCGGGACAACGCCAAGATCGTTCCAACCAGGGCGGGTCGAGCCCCCAACCCACCGTCCAGACCCGCCCCTACGCTAAGCATCAAGGTGAAAGGGCAGCGATTATGGGACTGGGGTAGAGGGCAGTCGCCCAGCTTGGAAAGAAATCGGCCATTTTCTTTCCAAGCGTCCCGCGCTTTGAAAGCTCCCTTTCCAAGTTTGCGGAGCTTTGAAAGAAATTGGCCATTTTCTTTCCAAGTGTCCCAAGCTTTGAAAGCGCTCTTTCCAAGTTCGCCGAGCTTTGAAAGAATCAGGGCGATTTCTTTCCAAGCTCTTGGAGGAGCCCGTGAATCCCGCCGACTTTCATGCTCCCAGCGCAGGGCGACTGGTCCAGGCTCCTGGCGGGTATTCGGCCTTCGTTCCAGCGCCATTTCCGCCCGAGCTGACGTACGACGGAAGGCTGGTCCTCGCACTCTCCCGGGCTGATGCCGCCCTGAGTGAGCTTTCCGGCCTTGGCCGGCAGCTGCCCAATCCCCATCTGCTGATCGCTCCCTACATGAAGCGGGAGGCCGTGCTCTCCTCCCGGATCGAGGGAACGCGGACCAGTCTCTCCGATCTCCTGCGGGACGAGATGGAGCCGGAGCGGACCCATGACGCCGACACCCAGGAGGTAAGGAACTATGTCGACGCTCTGGAATATGGGTTGGAACGCTTGCGGGAGCTCCCCCTGTCCCTGCGCCTCGTCCGCGAGCTGCACGAGCGATTGATGCGAGGCGTGCGCGGCGATAAGGCGACGCCCGGGGAGTTCCGCCGGTCTCAGAACTGGATCGGCCCGTCGGGAAGCACGCCGGCGACGGCTCCTTACGTGCCGCCACCCCCGGCAGAGATGATGGAGGCGCTCGCCAACTGGGAGGATTTTCTGCATGAGCGCGAGCGATTTCCGGACCTCGTCCAGTGCGCTCTGATGCATGAGCAGTTCGAGGCGATCCACCCTTTCCTGGACGGCAACGGACGGGTTGGCCGGCTGCTCATCACCCTGTTCCTGGTGGCGCGTGGCCGTCTTCCCCAGCCGTTGCTCTATCTCTCGGACTACATCGAGGCCCAGCAGCAGCAGTATTACGACTCCCTCCAGCGGGTGAGGACGGAAGGGGACTGGATCGGTTGGCTTCACTTCTTCCTCGTTGGTGTGGAGGAGACGGCGCGCGCGGGCGTCCGTCAGGCGAGCGAGCTCATGGACCTGCGGGAGACGTACCGCCTGCGGCTGGGCCGCAAACCCAACGCCTTGAAGCTTCTGGACGAGCTGTTCGTGAATCCCTACATTACGGCCGCTCGTGCCGTCCGGGTGCTTGGAGTCTCCGGCCCCACCGCCCGACACGCGATCGCTCTCCTCCAAGCGGAAGGGGTGCTCGGCGAAACGACCGGCCGGAGCTGGGGACGAATCTATCTGGCGCGTCCGATTCTTCAGGCCATCGAGGCTCGGTTCTGACGGCGGCTTCGTGCTCCTCGGCCCGCTGGAAAGTATCCAGCGCCAAGCCGATCACCTCGTCTCCGGCGACTTTGATGGCGCCCAGGTGCTCGGCGCCGGCCACGATGTGGGCGCGGCCACCGGCCAGCTGGGCGAGCGAGCGGGTGTCCTGGGGACGGACTCCCTTGTCGCGCTCGCCGCTGACGTAGGTGACGGCGCCGAGGGACATCGAGCCGGCGTGGCGACGGATGTCGAGGTAGCGGTGGGCGGGCGCCAGAAGGGCGCGAAACAGAAGGTAGCCGGGCCGGCCCAGCGGAGCCATCCGCCACGACCACTCGAAGAGATGGGGAGAGACGTCCTCGAAGAAAGCGCCGGAGACCCCTTGGGTGCGGCTGAGGACGGGGTGAGCCCAGTAGCCGCCGGAGCTGATACCCCAGATGTGAAGGGGGAGGTCGCCGGCTCGCGAATGAAGAGCATCGAGCGCCGCCTCGACGTCGCGGTCGAAGAATACCGTTGGCGGACCGCTGGCGCCGAAGCCCCCGAAGTCGAAGGTCAGCGCGTGGTACCCGGCGGCGCGCAGGGCCTGGATGCGGCCTCGCAGGTTGAAGTAGGCCTTGCCCCAGACCAGCCACGGATGAAGAAGGAGGACGGCGCCGCGGGGGCGGCCTTCCGCCGGACACCAGGTTGCCGCCAGCGTGCCTCGCCCGTAGCGCCGCGGCACCTCGATGTTCTCGAACGGCGCCAACCACTCCGGAGGCTCCGGCTGGGGGACCTTGGCCAATCGCGGAGACAGCGCCAGGAAGCAACCCATCGCGATCCGTTCCAGCCTGGGTCCGGGCCGGGGCGGTACCGACTCGCTCTCCATTCCACCCATTCTTTCTCCCACAGGAAGGTTAGTCGTGGCGATGGGCCTGAGCGTTACGGATTCAACAAATAGAAGGCCGCCGGTGGTGGATCTCACCAGCGTGCCTGACAATTAGATAGGGGACTTAGATTTCGCCGCCTGGGCGATCTCCCACAGGCGGCTGGGCTTCAAGGGGATCTCCAGGATCTCCAGACCGGGAATGGCGAGGGCGTTCTCGACCGCCTGGGCGAAGAGGGCGCCCACGGGGATGGCTCCGGCTTCGCCGGCGCCCTTGGTGCCGAGGGCGTTGAGGGGCGAAGCCGTCTCCTCGTGGCCAACCTCCACCCGTGGCACGTCGAGGGCGGTGGGGAGGAGGAAGTCCATGAAGGAGGCGTTGAGGAGCTGGCCGTTGTCGTCGTAGACGAGCTGCTCGTAGAAGGCGTTGCCGATCCCCTGGGCCACGCCGCCGTGCACCTGGCCGTCGACGATGAGCGGATTGATCACCACGCCGCAGTCGTGGACCACGACGTACTTCAGGATCTTCACCTGCATCGTCTCGGGGTCCACCTCCAGGATGCAGGCGTGGCAACCGCTGGCGGTGGCGCCGCGGTGGGGTCCAAAGTATCGGGTGGCCTCCAGCCCCGGCTCGCTGCCGGGCTTGACGGCGCCGCGCATGGGATTGGCCAGCGTCGCGAGCTCACCCAGGGAGATCGAGCGTTCCGGTTCGCCGGCAACTTGCGCCCGGCCTCCTTTCAGCTCGATCTGATCCTCGGCGGCTTCCAGGCGCTCGGCCGCCAGGCGGATGGCCTTTTCGCGCACCGCTTTCGCCGCTTCATGGGTGGCGTTGCCAGCCACCACGGCGCCGCGGCTGGCGAAGGTGCCGGTGCCCCAATGGAACTGGTCGCTGTCGCCGGTGACCACGTCGACGTCGTCCACCGCGACGCCGAGCTGCTGGGCGGCGACCTGGGCGAGGACCGTGAAGTGCCCCTGGCCCTGGGTGCCGATGCCGGTGACCACGGTGACCTTGCCGCTGGCCTGGACCTGCACCCGCGCGCCCTCGAACGGGCCGATGCCGGTACCCTCGACGTAGGCGACGACGCCGATGCCGGCCGCCTTGCCGGCGGCCCGCAGGCGGGGCTGCTCGTCGCGGACGAACGCCTCCCAGCCGATCATGGCGAGCGTCTTGTCGAGCACCGGCTCGTAGTTGCCGCTGTCGTAGTAGAGCGGCGCGAAGTCCTGGTAGATGATCTCGTTGTCGACCGGGAACTCCTCGGGGCGGAGGAAGTTCTGGCGGCGCAGCTCGAGCGGGTCCATGCCCAGCTCGCGCGCCG
>DATIOS010000593.1:0-5967 GCA_035472915.1 Thermoanaerobaculia bacterium | reverse complement strand
GCTCGTCCTGCTGCTGGTCAGCGGCGGTCTGTTCGTAGCGGTACAGATGCTGGCCCGAGGCAATGCGCTCTTTGGCGATCTGGAGGCGCTCTTCGTCCGCCGGCTGCCGCGGCCAGCCGCCCTGGCACTGGCCGCGGTCGTTCTGCTGTGGCCCCTGGCCCTTCCCTCCGGCCCCCTGTGGCTCGCGCTCTACTGGTCGCTCCTCCTCTGGGGCTACGGCTCGGCCAGCGAGCGCGCCGTGCTCATCGTCCTCTGGCTGCTGCTGGGAGCCTCGCCTCTGATCATCGATCTGGAGCGGCGGTATGTCGCCGTGGAGCTGTCGCCGCCCGCCATGGCCATGCAGAGCCTCCAGGAGCACCGTCTCTACGGCAGCCTGTTCTCCGATCTCGGGGTGCTGCGCTCCGTGCTGCCGTCGAGCACCGCCGTCAAACACCTGCTGGCCGACCTCCACCGCTCGCTCAACCAGTGGGAGCTCGCCCGCGTCCTTTACCGGCAGGTGCTGGAGAAGGAGCCGGATAATACGGCTGCACTGATCAACCTCGGGGCCTACGCCTTCCTCAAGGGAGATTTCAACGGTGCCATCCAGAGCTTTCAGAAGGCCGCGGCGGTGGACCCCCGCAGCGCCGCCGCCCAGTACGACCTGAGTCAGGCGTATTCCGGGGCGTACATGTTCGACGAGCAGAAGGCCGCGCTGGCCAAGGCGCAGGAGATCGACGTCGCCACGGTGAACCTCTGGATGGCCAACCAGAGTCAGCGAGTGGTGCCAGTTTCAGGCGGGCTCGCGCGCATTCCGGAGATCCGGCGCGAGCTCCAGGCGACCTGGCACGGCGGCGAGGACCGCAACGGAGGCTCGACTCTCCTGCGCCGCGGGCTGTCGCTCTTCGTTGCCCTGAGCCTGATCCTGGTGGCCGTGACCCTGCACCTGGCGCGCCGGCCGTTCGGCTACACCGAGCGCACTGGCGACGTGGCCCATGAGGGAGCGTTCGACCGCTGGGCTCGTGTCTTCCTGCCCGGCTTGGCCTCCGCCGAGATCGGCGAAGGGGGCCGATCGTTCATGGCCATCCTGCTCGTCACCGGCCTGCTGATGCTGCCGTCGTTTGGCACGATCGGAGTTCACATCCCTTGGCGGTATGATCCGGTAAATCTAGCGTCCGGGACCCTCGCGATCCTGGGTCTTGCGATGTACTTCGGGGTGCGGCTCCGGCAGGAGCTGCGCGACGCAGTTTAAGAGTCCACCCGCGCGAGCGGCGCGACTGAGGGCCGGCACTCATGGCGGTTGAGGGTACCCTAGACCTCTTCAAGCTCCCGGAGATCCTGCAGCTGATCTCCCAGCAGAAGAAGACCGGCATCCTGACCGTCCAGGGTCAGCAGGACATCGTTGCCATCTCCTTTCTGAACGGCCGCATTGTAGCTGCCGACGCCCTCAGCCAGACCCTGGAGGAGGGGCTGGCCCAGGTGCTGGTCAAGGAGGGGATGATCAGCGCTTCCGATCTCCACCGGGCGGCCGCCGAGCACCAGTCCGCGGGTGGCCGGCTGATCGACCTGCTGGTGGAGCGGCGGTACCTGGAGCGCGCGCAGCTTCTTCAGGCCCTGCGTACCCAGACTTGGAGGCTGCTCGAGCAACTTCTGCGCTGGAACGAAGGGGACTTCAAGTTCTACAGCGGCGACGAGGTCTCCTTCGAGGAAGGGTTCAACCCCATCTTGGTGGAGGAGCTGCTCATCAACGCGATGCCGGCGCCCGCGGCTCCGGCGGCGGCCGTTCCGGCTCCCCGCCCCGTGCCGGCCTCGCCGCCGGCTCCGGCGCCCCGATCCACGGCGCCGGCTCCGGTGGCCCGGCCCACGGCAGTCCCTGATCCGCGGCCCCCCGTACGCCCGGCTCCGGCGCCCGCCGCCATCAAGCCGCCGGCGCCAGTGGCCCAGGCCGGAGAAGAAACGGGACAGTACCGCCAGATGAGGATCGAGCCTCGGCCGCCTGCACCCCGTGGATTGCCCTGGGGCGGCCGGGCGCTCGCCCTGCTGCTGGCGCTGCTGGTGGCGGGCGCTGTCTGGCGGGTGCCCGACAGCGTCATGATCCCCTTCTCCTGGCAACGCCGCGAGCGCACGGCGCTGGCGCGGGACCAGCGGGCGGCCCTTTATCTCAAGATCGACCGCGCGGCCAAAACCTGGTTCCTGCTCAAGGGGAGCTTCCCCGACCGTTTGACGGAGCTCGTCCAAGCGGGGCTGCTCTCTCCAGCCGACCTCGAGGATCCGGAGGGCTACCCGCTGCGCTACACGGCGAACGAGGAGAGCTACACCCTACAGCCCATGGACGGCGGCAAGCCCGTGCCCGGCACCGAGGCCACCGAGGCCATCACCGGCAATTTCCTTCTCGACCCCGAGGTGCTCACCGTTGCCCCTGAATCCCAGGCGGCGCCCCTGGTGCTGCTCGACTGAGAGATTCTTCGTCGAGGCGGAATAAATCTGCGTCCAACTTTGTCAAACATGGCGTGGGGCAAATTGACACTGCGCCACTAAGGTCCTAAGCTAGGGATACCTGGCGGGCAGCTCGAAGGCTGCCGGGGCCGGCCATCCAGAGAATGACGAAGGAGGAGAGCGAATGAGCAAGATCATAGGAATCGACCTGGGGACGACCAACAGTGTCGTCGCCGTGATGGAAGGCGGCGAAGCGAAGGTCATTCCCAACGCGGAAGGCAATCGCACTACGCCGTCGGTGGTGGCCTTCGCGAAGAACGGCGAGCGGTTGGTCGGACAGGTCGCGAAGCGGCAGTCGGTGACCAACCCCAAGAACACCGTCTTTTCGATCAAGCGCTTCATGGGGCGCAAGTACGACGAAGTCAGAGAAGAGATGAAGATGGTGCCCTACGAGGTGGAGCGGGGCGACAACGGCGATGTCCGCGTGGCCATCGAGGGCAAGAAGTTCTCGCCCCCCGAGATCTCGGCGATGATCCTGGGCAAGCTCAAGCAGTCGGCCGAGGACTATCTCGGCGAGAAGGTGGAGCGCGCGGTCATCACCGTGCCGGCCTACTTCAACGACGCCCAGCGCCAGGCCACCAAGGACGCGGGGCGCATCGCGGGCCTCAACGTCGAGCGGCTGGTCAACGAGCCGACGGCGGCGGCGCTCGCCTACGGCCTCGACAAGAAAAAGGACCAGACGATCGCCGTCTACGACTTCGGCGGCGGTACCTTCGACATCTCGATCCTCGAGGTCGGCGAGGGCGTTGTCGAGGTGAAGTCGACCAACGGCGACACCCATCTCGGCGGTGACAACATCGACCAGCGGATCATGGAGTGGCTGCTCGACGAGTTCAAGAAGGATCAGGGAATCAACCTCGGCAATGACCCGATGGCCATTCAGCGCCTGAAGGAAGCCGCCGAGAAAGCCAAGATCGAGCTCTCCTCGGCGCAGGAGACGGACATCAACCTGCCCTTCATCACCGCCGACGCCGCCGGTCCGAAGCACGTCAACGTGCGGCTGACCCGGCCGAAGCTGGAGCAACTCGTCGACGACCTGATCCAGCGCTCGATCGCTCCGTCCCGGCAGGCGATGAAGGACGCGGGCGTGGAGACCAAGGACATCGACGAGGTGGTGCTGGTGGGCGGTCAGACCCGTATGCCGGCCATCCAGAAGCTGGTCAAGGACCTCTTCGGCAAGGAGCCGCACAAGGGCGTCAATCCCGACGAGGTGGTGGCGATCGGCGCCGCGATTCAGGGCGGCGTGCTGGCCGGCGACGTCAAGGACGTGCTGCTGCTCGACGTGACGCCGCTGTCGCTGGGCATCGAGACCCTGGGCGGCGTGTTCACCAAGCTGATCGAGCGCAACACCACGATCCCGACGCGCAAGAGCGAGATCTTTTCGACCGCGGCGGACAATCAGAACTCGGTCGAGGTGCACGTCCTCCAGGGCGAGCGCGAGATGGCGCGGGACAACCGCACCCTCGGCAAGTTCCATCTGGTGGGCATTCCATCGGCGCCCCGCGGCGTGCCGCAGGTCGAGGTGGCCTTCGACATCGACGCCAACGGCATCGTGCACGTTTCGGCCAAGGACCTCGGCACCGGCAAGGAGCAGAACATCACCATCACCTCGTCCAGCGGTCTCAACGACAAGGACATCGAGCGGATGGTCAAGGAGGCCGAGTCGCACCGCAGCGAGGACCAGGAACGGCGCAAGCAGGTCGAGGTCCGCAACAAGCTCGACAGTCTGGTCTACTCGACCGAGAAGACCTACGATGAGCACAAGGAGAAGCTCGGTCCAGACGAGAAGGGCGAGCTCGAGCGGGCGCTGGCCGACGCCAAGAAGGCCCTGGAGGGTGACGAGCCTGCGGCGATGGAGCAGGCCGCCGAGCGACTCACCAAGGCTTCGCACAAGTTGGCCGAGGTGATGTACCGTCAGCAGCAGGCGGGCGGCGGTGAAGGGGGGCCCGCGGCGGGTGGTCCGGGCGGTCCCGCGGGAGCGGGTCAACCGGCCGGCGCCTCGGACGAGGTCATCGACGCCGAGTACGTCGAAAAGTAAGCAGGTCGAAAGTAAGCGGGAGGTTGAGCCCATGGCGCCGTTGAAGAAGATCTACCTCGAGGAGCTGAGCCGCATCCAGGATCGCATCAACGGCCTCTTCGAACAGGCGCTGCTCACCGCGGATTTCGAAGACCGCGACGGGGGCCAGCCGGGTACCTGGTCCCCCGCGGTCGACCTGTTGGAAACCGAGGACGATTACCTTGTCTTCGCCGAGCTGCCCGGCGTGCAGCGTGACGATATTCAATTGACGGTACGAGACCGGCGGCTGGAGCTTTCCGGCCGCCGGCGGTCGTTGGGAGAGAACCGTAACTTTCTCCGCTTGGAGCGCAGCTACGGCCCCTTCCGGCGTACCTTTGAGCTTGGCTTGCCCGTCGAGGTCGACAGCATTTCGGCCGGCTTCGAAAAGGGCGTCCTCCGCGTCCACATTCCCAAGCTCGCGGGCGGGTCGACCCGAGTCGAGATCGCAGATACCCCAGAGGAGATCGGCTGATGGCAAGCCGAAGGAAACCCGATCAGAAGTTCGTCATGATCAGCGTCGTCGCGGAGCGCTACACCATCCATCCGCAGACCCTGCGTCTCTACGAACGGGAAGGCCTCCTCAAGCCTACCCGCAGCGCTGGCAATACCCGCCTCTATGACGAGGAGGCGATCCGGCGGCTGGAGATCATCCTCACCCTCACCCGCGATCTGGGAGTCAACCTCGCCGGCGTTGAGGTGATTCTCAACATGCGCGAGCAGATGGAGAAGATGCAAGGCGAGGTCGACCGCTTGTTGGAGTTCGTCAAGCGGCAGGCCGAGGAACGGCGGGCCGATTCCGGCCGCCAGCATGCCCTGGTGAGGATTCACAGCGGCGCGCTGAGCAAGATGCGGTAAGCGCTCTCTCATCCCCGACTTCCGGCGTGCTACGATTTCCGCATGCCGGCCCTTGAAGTTTCCGAAGAGCCCTGCTCCGAGTGCGGTGGCAGGGGGTGGGTCGTCGTTGCCGACGGCCGGGCGGGCACGGCCCGGTTGTGCGCCTGCCGGCAGCGCGACGTGCTGCCCCGGCTGATCCAGGCGGCGGGGATTCCCGCTCGCTACCGCCATTGCCGGTTGTCGAACTTCCACGTTTCGAGCGGCAGGTCCCGGCAGGAGCCGCAGCTCGTATCAGCCCGCAAATCCGCTCAGGTCTACGTCGACGAGTTCCTCCAGGAAGGGATCGGTTTCCGCCAGTCGGGTCTCCTCTTCGTGGGGCCTCCGGGTGTGGGAAAGACCCACCTTGCCGTCGCGGTCTTGCTGGAGCTGCTGGAGCGTTTTCAGCTCCGTGGGCGCTTCGTCGAGTTCACCGCCCTCATCCATCAGCTTCAGTCCACGTTCGATTCCGATTCACAGGAGTCCAAGCGGCAGGTCCTCGATCCGCTGTCCGAGATTCCGTTCCTCGTCCTCGACGAGCTCGGCGCGCAGCAGCCGACCCCCTGGGC
>DATIOS010000592.1:0-2183 GCA_035472915.1 Thermoanaerobaculia bacterium | reverse complement strand
GCCGGATCGCCGCCGCCGAAACCGGACTCCCACATCAGCTCCTCGGCATAGTGCGCCCATCCTTCGGCGAAACCGTAGCCCACGAAGAGCTGGCCAAGGAGAGAGGCGGCGCGATTGCTGTGGAGAAATTGGAGGAAGTGGCCGGGCCACACCTCGTGGGCGGAGACGAAAGGGAGATCCGCCTCGCTCGGCAGGTACTCCGCCTGCTCCTCGGGCGACCACGCGGGGTCTGGCGGCGCGATGTAGTAGATGGACGGCAGGTGGCGGTCAAAGGGTCCGGGGATGTCGATGTACGCCGAGTTCCAGCGCTGGTAGGGCGGCGCCTCCTCGACCCGGGCTTCCTCGGAACCGGGAATCGAGACCAGCCCTTTGTCCGCGATGAAGCGGTGCAGCCCGGCAAGCTGCCGGCGGGCCGCGGCCACCGGCCCCTCGGGCGGTTTGTGCGCCGTCACTCGTGCCACACACTCGGCAACCGAGAGACGGGAATCGAAGGCCCCGCAGGCTTCCTGCAGGGCGGCGAGGTTGCGTTCCAGCTCCCGCCGGCCGGCCGCTTCCAGCTCGGCCAGGGGGACGTCCACCCGCTCGGTGGCCGCGAGCATGCGGGCATAGAGATCGGCGCCCAGGCGGAACTCCCCCCCGAGTTCTCCGCCGGGCGGAATCTGGTCGTGGAACCAGGCGCCCAGCTCGCGCATGGCCCTTGCCGCGGCGACGTTGGCCTCTCGCATCTGTCGCTGAAGGTCCGCATCGTCCACGGCGGCGAAGACCGCCGGCACGTCGTTTTCGTAGTAGCCGGCGAGACCGCCAAACGACTTTTCTCCCAGCTCCGCGAAGGTGCGGGGCAACGGAGCACGCAGGTTGGCCCGCATCTGTGCCGCCGCCCGCGGCACCTCCAGCGCGTAGCGAACGTAGGCACGCAGCCGTTGCTCCAAGGGAGCGTAGTCGCGGGCCAAATAAAGGTTGGGGTCGAGCGGAGAGGAGTAGAAGAGGGGGTTGCAACGGTGCGACTCCGCCTCCTCCAGCCAAAAGAGGTCGGACTCGATCACCGCCACCAGCAACTCGCGCTCGAAGCGCCGCGGCCCGTCGAGGCTGGAAGCGTCGACGGCGAGCGCCCGCCGCCGGTCGTCCCGCAACCGCACTACCTCTTGCTCAAAGGCCTCGGGGCTCCAGTCGGGCAGCCGGCCGTCCAGCTCATGCCGGCCCGCTCCCGCCGCGAAGGTTGGATGGGCTTCGAAATATCGCTCGACGAAGGATGCGACGAGCGCATCCCACCGGGTCGCCGCCGTCTCGGCTTGGCCGATTGTCGTCTGCCCAAACGTCTCCATGCGAGGAGTCTACTGCAAGGCGGTTGCCGCTTCGGTAGTACTGTAATGCGCGCCGTAACGGCAAAGCCTCACTCTTACCCGCGACCTCTCGAAAGGAGATTGAAATGTCCCTGGTAGATATCCTTAGCTCACAACTCGGCACCGAGGGCGTGGAGAAGCTCGGCCAGCAGCTCGGCCTCGATCCCGCGACCACTCAGCAAGCCGTTTCGGCGGCGATCCCCATGCTCACGGGAGCCCTTGCCCACAATGCCGCTCAGCCTGGCGGCGCCGACGCGCTACATCAAGCCCTTGACGCACACGACGGCAGCATCCTCGACGAAATCGGAGGTTATCTCGGCAACAGCGGGGTCGCCAGCAGCATGGGCGGCGCAATCCTCGGGCACATTCTCGGCCAGCATCAGGACAATGCCACGACCGGATTGGCGAACGCCACGGGAATCGACGCGGGGCAAGCCGGCCAACTTCTGAGCACGCTGGCTCCCCTGGTGCTCGGTGCCCTGGGGCGGATGAAGCAGCAGCAGGGAATCGATCCGGGCGACCTCGCCGGCGTGTTGCAGAACGAGCACGCCCAGGCCGAGGCGGCCGCCCCGTCCGGTCTTGGCGGCCTCGCCCAGATCCTCCTCGGCGGCGGCGGGAGTGGTGGGGGCGGCGGCTTGGGAGACATCGCCGGCAGCCTGCTTGGCGGGCTTTTCGGCGGCAAGAGGTAGGAAGCGCAAAGGGGCAAACGCCGTTACGGTCCTCCACTCCTGTGACGGCGAGCCCCGAGCGCCTACTGATCCTCTGCGATACCATGCGCGGGATGAAATACGTCCTGCCTGTGTTTCTCGTCTTGCGGCTTTTCTTCAGCGGGCCGGCTCAGCC
>DATIOS010000591.1:0-4169 GCA_035472915.1 Thermoanaerobaculia bacterium | reverse complement strand
CACGACGTCGGAGCCGAGGGAGTCCTGGCGCGTGCTGGGCCGCCGCCGGGCATGCCAGAAGGCGCGATGCTCCGGCTCCTGCAGCCCGTGGTGGAAGGAGTAGTAAGGCTCATAGACGCGGGCGGCGGAAGAGGCCGCCGTGGGATCGGGCACCGAGCTGACGCTGAGGATCGAATGGATCTCCGTGTGTTGCTCGTGGCGCACGTCGGGAACGAGCACGTACTCGGTCTTCCGGTGATCGAGGCGGATGGGCTCCGTCGTCTTGGTAAAGAGATTGATGATGGGTGTGCAGCCGAGGGCGAAGGTTGAGGCCTGGACGTAGAGCACCCGCCGCGGATCGAGATCGAGGGGGATGAGCAAGTCGAAGCGGCGGTTGGAGCGATGGGCGTCGAGGCCCACAACGTCGACGAAGAGGAACTGCGCCGGAAAGGTGAAGTACTCCTGCAGCAGCCGGAAGGCGGCGTGCGCCTGGGGGACCTGCGGCAGCACTCCCTCGCCGGGGCCGAAACCCACGGGGCACAGGGCGTCGCGGAGCACGATGCGCTCCGGGCCTCCTTCGGGCGCCAGGTACAGGGTGCGGGCGCCGTGGAGGAGGTCGAGCAGCCTGCCGGAGAGGATGGGCTCGGCGTTGAGGAAAAAGCGCAGGCGGTCGAAGCCCTCGAGCGCCGCCAATGAAACGCCCTGGAACGCCTCGATGCGCAGCCGCAGCAGGCTGCGCGGCGGCCCGGGAAGCTCGAAGTCGACGGTGGAGAGGAGCTCGGCGCCGGTGACCTCCAGGGGCCACAGGGTGAGGGGGTAGCAGGTGCGGAAACGGCAGACGGTCTCGTCGTCGACCTGAGCGAAGACGGGAGTCTCGCGCGGCACCTCGAAGGCGCCGGTCAGCCCGCCGTCGCGGTCGGCCTCGAAACGGGCGATGGCCATCGAGGGGACGGGGTCGAGATAGTGGGGATAGAGGACGTTGAGCAGCTCGGTGGCGATCTCGGGATATTGCCGGTCGATGTTGTACTGGACGCGGCCGGTGAGGAAGGCGAAGCCCTCCAGCAGACGCTCGACGTGGGGATCGGGCGACGGGTGGGAGCCCAGCTCCAGGTGACTCGCCACTTGCGGATGCTGGCCGGCGAAAGCCGCTCCCATCTTGCGCAGATAGGTCAGCTCCTTGGCATAGTAGCGCAGCAGCTCGTCCTGGTCCGCGGTGCTCATCGCAGCGTCGCCATCCCCCGCTTGACGTCGAAGGCCACCGGGAACTCGATGAGCTCGCGGAAAGCGCCCGAGTCGAGCGCGGCGGCGATCGAGAGCCACAGCGCCCGCTCGCGTCCGCTCTCCGCCTCCACCGTCACCCGCACCTCCGAGAGGCGCGGCTCGAACGCCTGCACGGCACGGGTGACCACCGCTTCGAGCCGCCGGTGGTCGCCCTGGTTGGCCGGTGAGAAGGCTGAGAGGTCGGGGATGCCGTACTCCGTCACCGTCAGCTCCTCGGCCAGGTAGCGCGCCACGGTCAAGCCGCAGCGCGTGTTGAAGATGCGGGCGAGCTCGCGGCACAGCGACTCCCGGAGGCCGGCGCGGTCGAGCCCCCGGGGCGGCGGCGCGCCGTCCCGGGGGTCGCTGAGGCGGTCGAACAACGGCACCGGGGCCAGGGCCCCGGAGTTTTCCGCCGTCACCCTAGGAGACCTTTCGCGTCGTCAGGTCGTGCTGGATGGGAATCTGGTCGCCGGGTTTGCCGTCCGCCTCCTTCTGCGGTTTATAGGTGTATTTGACGATGCCGTAGTCGAGCGACACGTTCTCCACCGGCACGTCGCCGGCGCCGCCGGAAACGCTGTAGTTGGAGATGATGACCCCCGTCATCTCGACCTTCAGGTACTCCACCGGTTTGTTCTCGGCGCTGCCGTCGGCGCGGTAGCAGGTGACGATGGCGCTCTTGATCTGCTCGCCCGTCCAGCAGCGCTTTAGGATGGGGGCGGTGGCCTTGTCGATGTACTTGGTGAAGGTGAAGTTCGAGTGCTGCGCCTGCTCCACGGCGCTGCCCTGGGAGCTGCGGGTCGTGGAGGTCGGCTGGGTGAAGCCATGGTTCCAGGACATGATCTCGATCTCTTTCTCATGCCCGGCCGCGGTGCACTCGCCCTCGATGCCGTCCAGCTTGAGGTAGGCGTTGATGGCCATGGTTCGTTTCGTCTCCTCTCAAAAAGATCGGTTGCAGGCTTACGCGGCCGGCGGCGGCAGCGACGCCACCAGGCGGATCGAGGTGGTCAGCTCTTCGAGCTGGAAGTGAGGGCGCAGGAAGGCGACCGCCTTGAAAGCCCCGGGCTTGCCGGGCACGTCGGTGACGTCGACGCGAGCCTCGCGCAGCGGATACTGGGCTTTCAGGTCCTGCCCCGCGTCGTCGCGTCCCAGCACGTAATTGCCGATCCAGCGATTCAGGTACCCGGCCAGGGTGGCCGAGGTGTAGAAGCTGCCGACCTTCTCGCGCACGATGGCCTTGAGGTAGTGAGCGAAGCGGGAGGCGGCGAGGATGTAAGGCAGCATGGCCGAGATGCGGGCGTTGGAGTTGGCGTCCGGGATGTCGTAGTCGGTCTTCGGCTTCTGCGTCATCTGGCCGCCGAAGAAGGCGGCATAGTCCGTTCCCTTGCAGTAGCAGAGGGCGATGAAGCCCAGGGTGTCCAGCTCCTTCTCCCGCCGGTCGGTGATGACGACCTCGGTGGGGCACTTGGCGACGACGTGGCCGGCGTCGGTCTTGAAGGTGGGGACGGGCAGGCCTTCCACCAAGCCGCCGCCCTCGAAGCCGCGGATGGCGGCGCACCATTTGTAGAGGGCGAAGGCGTGGGTGATGCGCTCGGCGAGGGCCCAGGCGGCGTTGCCCCACAGGTAGTGCTCGGGGGGGGCCGTCTCCACGACTTCGTCGAAGGGGAAGCCCTTGATGGGGGAATCCTCATGGTGATAGGGGAGACGCAGCAGGAAGCGCGGCAGGGCGAGGGCCACGTAGCGCGAGTCCTCGGTGTCCCGATAGGAGTTCCAGGGAATCATCTCGGAGCTCTCGAAGATCTTCGACAAGTCCCGGGGCTCGCCGAGCTGGGTGAAGTTGTCCCAGTCGAAGAGCTTGGACGAGGCCCCGGTGACCATGGGGGCGTGGGCGCTGGCCGCCACTTTGGAGAGGTTTTCGAGCAGCGTCACGTCGGGCTTGCTGCGGCCGAAGTAGTAATCGCCCACCAACAGGCTGAAGGGATAGCCGCCGAAGGTGCCGTACTCCTCTTCATAGATCTTCTTGAACAGGGCGCTCTGGTCCTTGTCGGCGGCCTTCTCGAAGTCGTCGCTCAGCTCGTCCTTGGTGACGTTCAGGACCTTGAGCTTGAGCAGCGGTCCGGTTTCGGTCTTCATCACCAGGTGGCGCAGGCCCCGCCAGGTGGCCTCCAGGGTCTGGAAGTCCGGGTGGTGGAGGATCTCGTTGGACTGCGCGGTCAGCAGCTTGTCCACCCGGCCGATGCAGGACTGGAGGGCGCCCGCGGGGTTCTTGGCCAGATCGTCCTCATGCAGCCGGCCGCCCAGCTCCAGGACGAACTGCCGCACCATGTTGTAGGCCCGGGCCTTCTGCTGGTCCTGGCGCACCAGCCGGTTGTCCCGGTTCGCCAGCACGGGGTCGAGAGGCTTGTAGTCGAACTTCGAGTCCTGTGGCGCGCCGTCCGCAACCGGCTCGGGCGCCGGGGGCAGCGCCTTGAGCTTGTCCTTGTCGGCGACCAGCCCTTTGAGGTTGTCGGCGAGCACGTCGTTGCCGTCCACCTTGGCCAGCAGGTCCACCAGCAGCTGCCGCGCCGAGTAGAGATCGCACAGCTCCTTGAACTTGCCCGAGGCCTGGTCGCCTTTCTTGCGCAGCGTCTCGATGACCCGGTCGGGCTTGAAGTCATCGAATTGGCTGAAGCTGATTTCCACCGCGGACTTGGGAATCTGGAGCGGCGAGGTGGGGGGCGAGGCGACCTGCGCCGGCGAGGCCAGCAGGTTGTTGACCGAGACCGTGACGGTGGGGAGGCACTGCTTCAGCACCTCGTCGAAGTTGTCGCGGTCGATCTCGATGAATTTGCGGTCCTTGAGCTTCGTCGGATTCTTGGCGCTGCCGTTCAGGCTGCTGCCCGACAGATCGGCGAGGACGCCCACCACGAAGGGGAGCTCCTTCAAGCGAATGG
>DATIOS010000590.1:0-3297 GCA_035472915.1 Thermoanaerobaculia bacterium | reverse complement strand
CGGGGTGATCCAGCCCGGGTGTGGGCCGCCTGGGTTCTTGTGGGGGACGCACGGTAGTTCTACCCCGACGCGGGTAGAGCTCCCATCTGGACCAACAGGCTCAACTGATCGAAAGCCGCCCAGTGGTCGGTCACCTGATCGCCGCTGAAGCGAAGCACATCGATCACGTCCATGGAGACCTGTTTTCCGGTCGCAGGAACTCCGAGAAACGCGCCGTTGTGGGTCCCAGCGAGCGTCTTCCGGGTGACGACCCGATCCTCCTCCGCCACCTGATCGTGGATGGTGACTCGAAGGTCGGGGAAAGCCGCTTGCAGGGCGGCGAACAGGACCTTGACCCCGTCCCTCGTTGGTGGAACTCCCTGCAGCGGAGTGTGATCCACGAACTCCGGCGACAGGATTTCGTCGACCACCGCCAGGTGGCCATCCTGCTGAGCCTCCACCACGAGGCGTTGGACGATCGATTTGAACCGTTCAGTAGACATTGAACCCTCCCTTTTCCCAGCATCTACGTGGAAACCGGGGCTTTGGATGAGCCGGAGTCTCGGACGGTTCGCGACGGAGGTTGACAGGCTCCGGCTTCGGGCGCGGAAGCTGCGCATCGGCTGCGCAGCCAGGAATTCCCGTGCGCAGTCTCCGCAGGCAAAATTTAGCCGGCGCAACGGTTGCGGAGGCTCCGCAGGCCATTTTTAGCCAGCGCACTCGTTGCGGAAGTTCCGCAGGCGAATTTTAACCAGCGCAACCGTTGCGGAGGCTCCGCAACGAAAAATTAGCTTGAAAATCCAATGCGCTGGATTGCGCGGCCCTTCGTTAGCCAGCGCAACCGTTGCGCAGGATAGGCAGACAAAATTTAACTTGAAAATCCATTGCGTTGGATTGCGCAGCGAAAATTTAAGCTCCGCAAGCGTTGCGCAGCGTACGCAACGGAATTTGAGCGAGAGAATCCAAAATTTTGGATTGCGCGGCACTGCCGAAGGTCCGGAATGGCCTCGGCGCTCATGGCTCCGGAAAAGCCAGGGACTTTAAGGACTGCAAGGACGGGAAGGAGATCGCCGGGACTGGGGCTGCCTGCGGTCCCCGGTGTCCTTGGCTCTTCCGCCGGGCCAGGTCCGCTATAGTAGCCGCCCGCCGCCGGCCTCCTTGGCGGGGCCGACCCTGCCATGACCCGCCTCGACCGACTCCGCAACGAAACTGCTGCCACCTTCCGCCTCGCGGTGCCGGTGGCGGCGGTGCAGCTCGGGATGATGCTGATGGGCGTCATTGACACCATGATGCTCGGGCACCTCTCCGCCGTGGCGCTGGCGGCCGGCGCCTTGGCACACCTCGTCACCTTCTGCGTGCTGGTGCTGGGCCAGGGCATCCTTGCGGCGCTCGATCCGCTGGTCTCCCAGGCGCACGGCGCTCGCGATTCCCGGGCGGTCGGCAACTACTTGCAAAGCGGGCTGGTGATGGCGACGGTGCTGACCGTGCCGTTCTGCCTATCAGCTTGGGACATGGCCTGGCTCTTCCGTCTGGCGGGCCAGCCGGAGTCGGTGATCCCCGCAGCGGCGGCTTATGCGCGCGCGATCATTTGGGGGAGTCTCCCTTTCTTCTTATTCCTCGTGTTCCGCCAGACGCTCCAGGCCATGAGCGTGGTGCGGCCGGCCATGATGGCTATCGTGGTCGGCAATCTGGCCAATGGGCTTTTCAACTACATCCTGATTTTCGGCCACTTCGGGGCGCCTGCCCTGGGCGTCGCCGGATCAGCGTACTCGACTTCCATCGCCCGCTGGGTGATGTTTCTCTATCTGCTCGCCGCGTCGCGCCATACGCTCGCGCCTTACTGGCGGGGCTTCACTCGCGAGGCGGTGGCGATGCGCGGCCATTTGTTGATGCTGCGCATCGGCCTTCCCATCGGTCTTCACAACTCGGTCGAGCTGCTCATCTTCGCGCTGGTGGCGCTGTTGATGGGACGCATTGGAGTGCGAGAGCTGGGCGGGAATCAGATCGCGCTCAATCTGGCGAGCCTGTCGTTCATGGTGCCGCTGGGCATCTCCGGCGCCGCCGCCACGCGGGTGGGTAACGCCATCGGCCGCGAGGACATGCCTGGCGCCCGCCTCGCCGCGGCCGCTTCGTTGTTGCTGGGAGGCGGCGTGATGATCGTCTTCGCCGTTCTTTTCGCCGCGTTTCCAGAGTCCCTGGCGCGGCTCTACACGCAGGACCCGGCGGTGATCGCCGTGGCCGCGGCTCTCCTTCCCATCGCCGCCGTTTTCCAGGTTTTCGACGGCACGCAAGTCGTAGGGGCCGGCGTCCTGCGCGGCTCGGCGGACACGACGTTCCCCGCCGGAATCGCCCTGGTGGGTTTCTGGATCGTGGGACTGCCCGCCGGTTGGGCCCTGGCTTTTCCCGGCGGCCTCGGTCCGCGGGGCCTCTGGTGGGGCCTCACGATCGGCCTCTCGGCCGTGTCGTCGCTGTTCGTGGCGCGGATCGCCTTTCGCTTTCGCGGCACGATCCGCAGGGTGGGTCACCACCCGGGATAGGCGGTCGAGACAGCGGCTATACTCGACAGATAGAGGAGGCCCATGACCGCAATCGATCTTCCCGACCTGCCGGATATTGCCGATGTTCTGGCCGCCCGACGCGCACTGGCGGGGGTTGTCCTCCGAACACCGGTTCTGCGCTCGGACGCGCTGGACGAGATGACCGGAGCGCGCCTCTTCTTCAAGGCCGAAGGGCTGCAGATCACCGGCTCCTTCAAGGTCCGCGGGGCCTTCAACCGGATCCGGACGTTCACTGCCGAGGAGCTCGCGCCGGGATTGATCACGGTGAGCGCCGGCAACGCCGCTCTCGGCGCCGCCTGGGCGGCTCGCGCGGTGGGAGCCCGGCTGGTGGTCGTCATGCCGGAGAACGCGGTGCCGGAGAAGTTGGCCGCCGTGGCCGCGATGGGCGGCCGGATCGAAAAGGACGGCGTCACCAACGCGACTCTGGCCTTCGAGCGCCTGGCTCGGCTGCGCGAGGAGCACGGCTACACTCTCGTTCACCCTTTTGACGATCCCTTCGTCATCGCCGGCGCCGGCACCGCCACCTGGGAGTTGCTGGAGGACGTGCCCGACCTCGACGCCCTCGCCATTCCCGCCTCCGGCGGCGGTCTCCTCTCCGGCGCCCTGCTGGCGGCCCGCGGACTGGCGCCTGCCGCGAGGGTCTACGGCGTTCAGCCTACTGGCGCGGACGGCATCGTACGCTCGCTCGCGGCCGGCCAGCCGACGCCTCCCGAGCGGGTGCAGACCGTGGCGGACGGCCTCACGGCGCCCAAGCCGGGAG